>JAAZOZ010000373.1 GCA_012797505.1 Smithella sp.
CAGTCCATGGTCGAGCAGAAGGGCAGGCATCGGTTCATCGACCGCGTTGAGGTCCGCTTCCTCCCGAGCGAGAACAAATATTGGGCCTCCATGGATCACTTCGGCTATGCCAAAATACACATCGCCGAAGAATTCTACCGACGGTACGAACGGCTGCTTGAGGGCGGCATCTGGGCCATCATCGACGTGGAATTCAGGCTGTCCGAAGAGGGCAAAAAAGACAGTCCCTTCCATATCGTCGATTTGAAACCCATCCAACTCGCCCGGTTCGATCTGGAAGAATACCTGGAAGGCCGGGGCGGAATGACAAGGGACGAGTGGATCGATCTCCTCCTTCGGAGCGTCGGCTTGGAGCCGCTGCGGATGGAGCGCCGGCTGAAGATTCTCCTGCTCACCCGCCTCATCCCCTTCGTCGAGAAAAACTATAACTTCATCGAGCTCGGTCCGCGCGGCACAGGCAAATCCTACGCGTTCAGCGAGATGTCCCCTTACTGCATGCTGCTCTCGGGCGGCAAGGCGAGCACCGCGAACCTGTTTTACAACAACGCCCGCCGACAGGTCGGGCTCGTGGGACATTGGGACGTCGTGGCCTTCGACGAAGTCGGCGGTATGAAAATCACCGATCCCGACGCGGTTCAAATCATGAAGGACTACATGGCCAACGGCCGCTTCAGCCGCGGGATCACCCAGGTGCTGGCGGACGCATCCCTGGTTTTCATCGGCAACCTGAACCAGCCGGTGGAGACTCTGGTCCAAAACTCGGCCACGGACCTTTTCCAACCGCTTCCGAAAGAGTTCGATTTGGCCCTCCTCGACCGGATGCACTTCTATCTGCCCGGGTGGGAGGTTCCGAAGAACTCGAAGGATATCCTCACGGTCCATTACGGATTCGTTACCGACTACCTGGCAGAGGCGTTCCGGGCGCTAAGGAAACAGAACCGCTTCGACGAGGCCGAACGGGTCTTCCGGTTCGGGTCGCACGTTGAAGGCAGGGATGCCACGGCGGCGAAAAAAACGGTGAGCGGCCTTCTCAAAATCCTCCACCCGGGCGGTGGGTGGACGAAGGAGGAACTCACCGAGTACGTCGAACTGGCCTTGGAGGGACGCCGCCGGGTCAAGGAGCAGCTCAAGAAACGCGGCTCGTTCGAATTCTACAAGACCAGTTTTTCATACATCGATCTTGCGGACGACACCGAGCGGTCCGTGGGCGTGCCCGAGCAAGGGGGCGCCGGAGTTATTTCGCAGGACCCGCTGCCTCCCGGAACAGTCTACACGGCTGCGGTGGATTCCGAAGCCAAAGTCGCCTTGTTCAGGCTCGAGGTGACCCTGACGGCGGGCACGGGCAAGCTCCGGACCCCGACGGGACTTGAAAAATCGCTGAAAGAATCGCTGAACAGAGCATTCAGCTACCTGCAGAACGTCAAGGAAAAACTCGGGCTTACCCAGATGCTGGCGCAGAAGGATATCTATGCCGAAGCCGTGGACCTCTCCGGCGGCCGCATCGACTGCCCCTGCGGCGTGGCGTTTTTCGCCGCCATTATCTCCGCGGTGCGCAATCGTCATGTGCAGGCCGGTACGGTGATTCTCGGCGACCTGACCATCCAAGGGAATATCAAGGGCCCGGCTTCAATCACCGAACCCCTGCAACTGGCACTCGAATCCGGGGCTTTGCGTATCCTGATCCCTGTTTCCAATAAGACTCAGTTCGCCGGACTGCCGGAAGATGTGATCGAGCGCCTCGACGTGGTGTTTTACGGTGACGTCGACCGGGCCGTACTCAAGACACTGGAGATGTAACGGATGCGGCTGGGAGCGATGGATACTCGGAAAATTACATGCAAACCCTCTGGGATAAGCCGCTCATGTTCCACGGATTCAGCCGGCGGTTCAGTCGGTCCGTCGGTAAGTAACCTCCTGAAAGTGCTTGTAGGAAGCACGTATTTAGATAACAGGAGGTGCTTACAATGAGGAGTGATTCAAGGATAAAACGAGGACCGTCCCGTGGCATGGATGGCAAGCCCACGGCCGTTGATCTTTTCTGTGGGTGCGGTGGATTGACCGTAGGGTTGAAGAGAGCCGGATTCCGGGTCATGGGGGCGCTGGACATCGATCCGCTGTCCATCAAGACCTACAAAGCGAACCATCGCGATGTCACATTATGGGAAACGGACATCAGAGAACTTGATCCGCAGGAACTGCTCGACACGCTGGGGTTGAAGAAAGGTGGACTCGATCTCTTGGCTGGGTGTCCGCCGTGCCAGGGATTTTCGACGATGCGGACTCTTAACGGAGCGTTAAGGGTCGATGACCCTCGAAACGACCTTCTGATGGAGTTCGAGCGGTTTGTGGATGCTCTCCGCCCGCGTGCCGTGATGTTGGAAAACGTCCCGGGGCTGGCGGACGACAAGCGGTTCGAGACTTTTCTCCGGAAGTTGAAAAAACTCGGCTATCTCGGCGCCCACCGCGTTCTGAATGCGGCGGAGTACGGCGTGCCGCAGCGGAGACGCAGGTTGATCTATCTGGCGGGGTTGGGCATGGTCATCCCGTTCGCCGAAAAGAACGGCAGAAAAAAAACGGTCAAGGAAGCCATCGGCCGCCTGCCGAAAGCGGGACAAAGCGGGGACCCCGTGCATGACATGCCCGAGAATCGAACTCCCAAAGTCCTGGAGATCATCCGGCTTATCCCGAAAGACGGCGGAAGCCGCAGAGATCTGCCTGAGGGATTCCAACTTGAGTGCCACAAGCGATGCAGCGGTTTCAAAGATGTTTACGGTCGCATGGCTTGGAAGGATGTGGCTCCGACGATCACCAGCGGGTGCTTCAACCCTTCCAAGGGGAGATTTCTTCATCCGGAGGAGAATCGTGCGATCACCATGCGCGAGGCGGCGCTTCTCCAAGGGTTCCCCCGTTGGTACAAGTTTCCTATCACAGACAACAAGTCCGCCGTGGCTTTGATGATCGGCAACGCACTGCCGCCGCCGTTCATCGAGGCACACGGCAGAAGCATCAAACGAGTCCTGCAGGGCACCGCCGGGACGTAACCATTCAGGAGAGGGACCAAATTCACATGAGTATCGACCAGGTCTTGAGGAACGAGTTGACGCCGCAGCAATACGCAGCGGCGGTGGATACCACAAGCGAAGTATTGTGTCTGGCATGCGCCGGCTCGGGCAAGTCGAGGACATTGGCCTACCGGATCGCCAGGCTCCTCGCTCAGAATGAGCCGCCCGAAGGGATCGTGGCCTTCACGTTTACCGAGAAGGCGGCTGAGTCCATCAAACGCCGAGTTTCTCAAGCCCTTTCGACCGCAGGACTCGACCCCACGATGATGGGTGCGATGTATATCGGAACCATCCACTCCTACTGCCAGCACGTGCTGGGTGACATGGACGCCACGTACCGACAGTACGACGTGCTCGACGAGAATCGACTGAAGCTCTACCTGATTTCACGTTACTACCAGTTGGGGCTTCAGGCCTTCAGGCCGCGAGCTCGTAACAACGGCTATTTCGACACTATCAAACAGGCATCGGACGCGTGGAAGACGGCCAACGACGAATTGTTGGACTTCAACGCGGTCACCGCCGAAGATCGAGACATCGGTGACCTGCTTTCTCGTATCAGGGACGGACTGAGGACGGATCAATATATCGATTTCTCCTTGATGATCCGAAATGTGGTTGACGGGATCCGCGCCAATGCAGCTAGTGTAGTGTTACAATAAAATCTTTACAATGATCACGGTCTGTGCTATTGCTGTCTGCATGTGGAAGACAGCCGAAAGATTGTTGATGACGGAAGTACAGCGGATGAC
>JAAZOZ010000374.1 GCA_012797505.1 Smithella sp.
GCGGAAAGCTCCGCTCGAAGCGCCCCTATGGATTCTGCCATTGTCTCTTACCCATGTTTTTTAAGGCGTTCTTCATACGGGCTTCCATGTCCGCGTGATCGACTTCACGCCTGACAAGCAGGCTCTCCAATTTCGGCATCTTCTTGGCCCGCGACAGGTTCGCCGTGAGCCACGCCGATGCGCTCCGGCCATCGGCCAAGGCGGAGACGGCCTGGCGGGTCAGATAGGGTGTCAGTCTCCAGAATTCTCCCGGAGAAACGCCGGACATAACCGCATTATGAAACGCCGCCATGACCCACCCGCTTTTTGGTTTTTTTTTACGCTGCGACCTTCCTCGTTCGGTATTCCCTCGGGTCCGAAATACGCCCACTGAATCGCCGTCTGAACCGCCTTGGCGAATGGAACGAGCGGTGGGGAGAGGTCCATGATGCGCTCGGCGTTCATCTCCGGGTGCCTGTCGCGCAGACCGATGGCGGCGATCACCGCGATCACGTCCGGGTCAAACAGGTTCGGGCTGTCGCCGTATTTTTGTTCGATTTCGGACAATGCCCGCCAGGTGAACTTCAGGACGTAATCGTGCCCGCCGATATGGATCATTTTCTCTCCAGTCAGAATGTTCATGTTATGCCCAGGTGACCTCGTCCGTGATTCTGATCGTGATCGAGCCGTCGATCTTGCCGTCCACCGCCCCGGAAGAACTGAGCCCGAGGACGTAACCCTTGAAGGTGGCTGTCGAGGAGTCCGAGTAGGTGATCTTGAAATCCTTCTCCGTCCGCGCCTTGCGTGCCGCAATGACCGCCTGCTGCCCGTTATCCGACGGTTCCCAGTTGATGGACAGGGAAATGGATCCTTCATCGGGCAGCCCCATCAGGAATTCCTTCGCCGTCGACCCGAGATGGGTCGTGTCGATCTCGGAGGCCGTGCCGTCCGGGCCGCCGAAGTCGGTGACCTCACCGATTTCCGTCCACGTGACAGGTGTGGCCAAGGCCGCGTCTGTATTATCTGTAATCGTTTTTCCGGTCGAGTCGAAGTTCACGGCAAACGTGTCCGTGGTGACGTGACTGACGATGCACACCTGGCCGTTGATATCGCCCGCATCATCACCCCCGAAATTGGACAGGGTCACGATGTCGCCGTTTGCCAGGGCGTGAGCCGCCGATGTCAGGATCGTGGGGTTGCCCAGTGCAATGGCCGTGATCGTTTCGGCTCCGCCGGACCCGGTCCCCATTTCGATCTTTGTCCCTTGAGATTCAATAGCCATGCTGCGTTTCCTCCTTTGTTCTATTCGTCATGCCATATTGAGTAATCCATGATGATCCGGTGACAGGCCACCGCCGGCTCGTAGACATCCCGTTCCGATTGAATCAGAAACGATCCTATCCGGACCATCCCGCTTGTCCCACGGTACCCGTTCAGGGCGTTCCTCACCGCCTTGGCCAGAGCTTTGGCTGCGGCATATGTCTTTGCCCATGCCTCGATCTGAAAGTGTGGGTTCGCCATCCCCACCGGCCCTTCCAGGGCGTTTTCCCGGGCGCCGTACACCCGCATGTAGAGAATGAGCGGATAGGTGGGATCCTGCGGCAGCGTCGAGGGGTAGCAC
>JAAZOZ010000057.1 GCA_012797505.1 Smithella sp.
AACAACGTTTTACAATTTCTTGAATCTACGCTTGCTCATCTGGAGGCGCCTGGCAAGAGTCACTTGCTGTTGTCTGTCCCGAGAAAGAAGCGGGCCTGGTTTTGCGGCTTGTGGGCCAATGCATCAGGTCCGCCATGATGCAAAACTTGAACATAATTATTTTCTAATGGAAAATTTGGGTTCAACTATTTCCCCCCCGTCCGGAAAACGACAAAGACTTTTTCCTCAACTCCTCACTGCCTTCGTGATCTCCCGATGCGCGGTGCGCTGTATTCGTGACGCTCATACCCGTTTCCCCTTCCCGGCGGGCAGGGCGGTGCGGACGACGCCGGCCAGTTGCCGAACGGTCGGGAGCTTTCCCTTCAGGTCAGCCGGCAATTTCGACTGAAGCTGATATTCGGCCACGCCTATGGGGTTTTGTTTGGTCTTGAGCGCGTATTCCACTTCCACATCATCTTTTTCAGCGCAGAGGATAATGCCGATGGAGGGATTGTCGCCGGGAGCTCGTTCCCTATCGTTGAGAAGATTCAGGTAAAAATCCATCTTGCCCGCATGCTCCGGCTCGAAGACGCCGACTTTCAATTCAAACGCGACCAAGGCCTTCAAAAAGCGATGATAGAAAAGCAGGTCGATGAAGTATTCCTTTTTCCCAAAAGTTAACCGGTGCTGGCGGCCGACAAAGCAAAAACCGTATCCCAGTTCCAGAATGAAGTCGCGCAGCCGCGCGATCAGGCGGTCTTCAAGCTCTCGTTCTTCCACTTCGCGCCGGATGCCGAGGAATTCGAGGTTATAGGAGCTTTTCATCGCCTCTTCGGCCTGCCGGGCAAGAGCTTCCGGCAAGGCCAGCGGAAAGTTATGATTTTTCTTTTCCGTAACGGCCCGCTCGTAAGCCCCGGCTTTAATCTGGTTGAGCAGAACATTGCGCGACCAGCCGAAACGGGCGGTGGCGTGAAGATAGTACCAGAGAGCCGCAGGTGTGGTAATCTTGTCGAGCAAAAGCCTGTGATGACCCCAGGGAATTTCTGCCACAAGCTGTGGCAGAAATCGGACGGCCTCGGTCTTGCTTGCCTTCTTTGCTGTTTGCCTTCGCTTTTTGTCGGCGGATATTTCTGCAACAGCTTGTGGCAGAAACGGCGATCCTTTATGTTTGTACATTTCCTGTCCAACACAGGCGAGAAATGCAGAAGCCGTGTAAGTCGTATAGAACCGGCGCATATCCCAAACATTGCGCGGGGAAAATCCCGTCATCTCAGGAAACGCTCTCTGTAAGTCTGCCGCAACCATTTCCACCACGGATTCTCCCCAGCCGAGCACCTGTTGCTTTTCCACAATGGAGCGTCCGATGTTCCAGTACAGAAGAATCAAATCGCGGTTGACGGCGCGTGCCGCGGATATCCGGGCGGATAATACCAACCCTTTCAATTCCTCAATAAATTGTCGATACTCGGACGCTGTGATGGAAAAATCCTTGCCTTTGGTCATTTAGCCAACCCTACCAGAAGTTTTTCCGCTTCTTTTTCCAATTTTCAGAAATACTCTTGTTCAGTGCAAGGGCCATGAATCCAATTTCCCGTTAATTTATGATT
>JAAZOZ010000375.1 GCA_012797505.1 Smithella sp.
GGAATGACCGGGCAGGCCCAGATAGTCCGTCGAAAAAATGAAGAGATTCAGGATCTGGCCGACTCTCTGGAAAACCGGGTGGAAGAGCGGACCCTGCAGCTTTCAGACGCCAATCAGCAACTGATCCGGGAGATTGCCGAGCGCAAAACGACGGAAGAGGCGCTGACCAAGAGCGAGGAGCAGTTCAGAACCCTGGTGTCGAATATCCCCGGCATCACGTACCGGTGCATGAACGACAAAAACTGGACGATGGTCTACATGAGTTCGGACGTCGATTGGGTGACAGGTTATCCGGCATCCGACTTTATCGGCAATGCCGTTCGCTCCTTTGAAAGCATTATTCACCGGGACGACACCGGCGCTGTGGAAAAGGCCATTGCTGAAGCGATCAGGTTGGGTAACTCCTGGGAAATCGAATACCGGATCCTGCACCGGGACGGAAGCGAGCGCTGGGTCTATGAGAAGGGTCGCGGTGTCACCGGTAATGACGGGGCCCTGCTGTATCTGGACGGGTTTATTTTCGACATTACGGACCGAAAAAAGGTGGAAAAGGAATTGGGCCGGATGAACGAAGCGATAGAGCGGCAGGCTGTTCTGGCCCGCAGGCTGGCCGAACAGGCCCAGCAGGCCAGCCAGGCGAAGTCGGAATTTCTGGCCAGCATGAGCCATGAAATCCGGACGCCGATGAACGCCATCATCGGCATGGCGGAAATGCTGCAGGAAAGCCCGCTCAATGAAGAGCAGGCCAAATACGTTCGGGTCTTCAAGGCGGCGGGGGAAAATCTTCTCAATATCATCAATTCGATTCTGGATCTGTCCAAAGTCGAAGCCGGACAACTGACGCTGGAATCGATTCCGTTCAGCCTGCGGCAGGTGGTTGGCGACGTCTGTACTATGATGGCCGTCCGGGTCGAGAAAAAGCAGGTCCGGCTTTCCTGCCGGACGGCGTCGGAAAACTGCGATTCCGTCATCGGCGATCCGACCCGCGTGCAGCAGATTCTGACGAATTTGATCGGCAACGCCATTAAATTTACGGAGGAGGGCAGCGTGGAGGTGGTCTTGATGACCGAAAAAATCTCTTCCGGAAGCGGGGAAGACGATCTCTGCAGCGTGCACATTTCCGTCAAGGACACCGGCATCGGCATTCCACCGGAAAAGCTGGACGTGATTTTTGAGCGTTTTGAGCAGGCCGACTCCTCCGTGACGAGAAAATACGGCGGAACCGGCCTGGGCTTGCCGATTTCCCGAAGACTGGCGGAATTGATGGGGGGGCGCCTCTGGGTGGAAAGTATCCCGGGTCAGGGCAGTACGTTTCATTTCATCCTGCGGCTGCCGCTGCAGAGAGCCGGCCGGCCGGAAACGCCGACGTCTGAAAAACGAGTCGAAGAGGCAGTGTCCGGAGAGCGGCCGCTGAAAATTCTTCTGGTGGATGATTCCGACGACAACCGCCTTCTGGTCCGGACATATCTCAAAGGCGACGCTTACCGAATCGACGAGGCGGTCAACGGTGAAGAAGCGGTTGCGCTTTTTCAGTCCGGTCCGTATGATCTGGTGCTCATGGACATGCAGATGCCCGTGATGGACGGCTATACGGCCACCCGCGAGATCCGTCAGTGGGAAAAAGCGCAGGCAAGGACCGCCGTTCCCATTATTGCGCTGACCGCCTACGCCCTGAAAGAGGACGAAA
>JAAZOZ010000376.1 GCA_012797505.1 Smithella sp.
CCTCTTCCAGGAGTGTCAGATAATCCTGAAGCGCCTGCTCGTCGGCAAAGCCCGTGCCGTAGATGCGCTGGAGCATCTTATTTCGCTCATCGCCGCGCCAGTAGGCGCCCGCCACGCTCAGCAGCTTGAAGGCTTTGATCATGCCGGTCCGCGGAATGTGAGGGCCGCGGCATAAATCAACATAATCCCCGTCTTTGTAAAGGCTGACCACAGAAACATCCGCGGGCAGATCGCGAATCAGCTCCACCTTGTAATCTTCGCCCTTCCCGGCAAACAGATCCACCGCCTTTTCGCGGGGCAGCTCCTCGCGGACAAAAGGATAATCGGCCGCGACGATTTCCTTCATCCTTTTTTCGATTTTTTCAAAATCATCCACGGTGAAGGTTTCGGCATATTCAAAATCGTAGTAAAATCCGTCCTCAATGGAGGGCCCAATCGTCACTTTTGCGCCTGGAAACACATCCTGCACGGCCTGCGCCATCACATGAGAAATACTGTGGCGCAATACGGAAAGACCTTTTTTGGAGGCAATATCAATGGGCTCAACTTTTGCGTCTTCCGCCAGCGCAAAGTTCAGATCGACGGAAGCGCCGTTTACGCTTGCGGCGACGGCGGTGGCGAGCGCTTCTTTCTTCCAGCTTCCGATGGCCTCGGCCACGGACACACCCGCCGGTTGCGTCTGCTGGGATTGGTCCGGAAAAATTACTTTTATATCCATCATTTCAATCAGCGGATCTCAAAATTTTCAATCATTTTAAAAGGGCATCACCATTTTGCTGATGCCCTTTTCTGTTATCGGCACGAACGGCATATGCACGAAGATAAAAAATGGTAGGCAAGCAGGGATTTGAACCCTGGACATCCACCGCGTCAGGATGGCGCTCTCCCCCTGAGCTACTTGCCTGTCCTCAACTTTAGCGCTTGGTGACCTAGCAGTAAAACGCTTTTGTGTCAAGCAAATATCTTACTTTTTCGCCTCTTCGGATTCGGATTTATTCAGTATCCTTATCCCCCGCAAAATGTAAACGGCGCCGGAAATAAAAGTGAAAAAAGCCGTGCTCCAGAAAAGCCCGGTGATCCAGTAATATCCGAAGTCATGCGTCACCGCCTTGTACAGCAGAGCAAAAAAAATGGTGGCCACCTGCAGGGCCGTGGTGACCTTGCCGACAATCGCCGGTTTGATTTCATAAGGGATCGAAATCAGGGAGAATATTGCGATTCCCAGCAGGATCATGAAGTCACGGCTGATCACCACGACCGCAAGCCAGGCGGGAATCAGGCCGAAAATGGCCAGCATGACAAAACTGGTGACCAGCAGCAGTTTATCGGCGATGGGATCCAGATAAGCGCCCAGAACGGTCTGGCACTTTAAAAGTCTCGCCAGCGTTCCGTCCAGTGCGTCGGTCAAACCGGCAATGACAAAAGTGATCAATGCCCTGTCATATTCCGCCTGGATCACAAAGATGACAAACACCGGAACCAGGATAATCCGCAAAAGAGATAGAAAATTGGGGATATTCATCTACACATCCGGCATCTGCATTATTGTTCGAATTGCCTGTCTCTCTGCTTGTTCCATTTCACCCAGTCATCCATATCCTCTTCTTCCGTAAAATCCCTCGGTTTCAGGGCCCGGCCGTCGGACGTGATCTGAATCTGCTGCATGGACCGGACAATATACACCCATTGCTCCATGGAGACGGGCTTCGGCCCTTCAATGACCGTCGGGCCGGCAACCGGCTGGGGAGGCCCCAAGGCGGCCGGCGCCTGTTGCTGTGTTCGGGAGACACCCGCCACGCTGACTTCGCCGTCATACACCTTGACCACAGCGGACTGGTCCCGCTCGACGTCCATGCGGTAGATGGTGCCGCGCACTCCGGCCACGGCATTCTGGCAGGAAATTTCAAACCGATCGCCACCCCCCACCAGGGACTTGCGCACGTTTGTCCAGATTTTCCCCAGCGTCATGGAAATCCCGACGGAGCGGCTCCCCCGGGCGCCGATATCCGCCTGAACCAGTTTGAATTTTGTCTTTTGGGCAAAACGAACGACGCTTCTGTCCGGCAAAACCATTTCCAGCCGCCCGTCCGCGCCCGTGGACACTTCGCATCCGGGCTTGATGAAATCATAGGTTTTCAGATAGACCGCCTCCGTTTGCCCAGCGCAGGCCATGGAAACCTTCCCCGTCAGAGACGTAACCTGCGCTTGTCCTTTTGTCATTTTAACGGTAACCGGCGTCTGGGCCTCGGCGAAACCAAGCAGCAGCAGTACCGGAAGGACGGCCGCGATGATTTTGGTTCCCTTGCTCATGATATTCTCCTTTGCTGTCTTTCCCCAAACAGATTTTGATTTTGTTTTCTGAAATGCCGCGATGCGCTATCCTCTTAATTTCGGCCCGTACGGCAACGATTCCATGACCTGGCCCACCACCTCTTCCAGAACCGCTTCCAAATCTCCGGCCGTCTTCATGTCCAGCGTCTTGCCCCGGAGGTCAAAACTTCTGCCGGTGGATTTGCCCTGC
>JAAZOZ010000377.1 GCA_012797505.1 Smithella sp.
GACAAAAACGACGAGGCGTTTGCGCAGGAACTGGCCAAACTGTGCGACGTGTATGTCAACGACGCCTTTGCCGTCTCGCACCGCGCGGCGGCCTCCAACACCGCCATCACGAAATTCGTACCCGTCTGCGCCGCGGGCTTTTTGCTGAAAAATGAAATTGAATATTTCAACAAGGCCATGGGGAATCCGGCCCGGCCGCTTACCGCCATCATCGGCGGCGCAAAAGTGTCCGACAAAATCAAGGTCCTGGAAAACGTCATCGACAAAGTGGACCGTCTGGTTGTCGGCGGCGGCATGGCCTTCACGTTCCTGAAAGCCCAGGGATACAACGTCGGCAAGTCCCTGTGCGAGACAGATATGCTGGATCTGGCCAAAACGATTCTGGAGAAAGCCAAAGCCAAAAACGTGCAGTTCCTTCTGCCGGTCGATGCGGTCATCGCCCAGGCGCCGGCGGCGGACGCGGACGTCAAGGTTGTGGATATCAAAAATATTCCCGACGACTGGATGGGCCTCGACATCGGCCCCGCCACAATTGCGGCGTTTTCCGAAGCCGTGAAGTCCGCCAAAACCATCGTCTGGAACGGCCCGCTGGGCATGTTTGAACTGGCGCCCTTTTCCGCGGGGACGTTCAAACTGGTGGACGCTGCGGTTGCCTCGGGCGCGCTCACGATCGTGGGCGGCGGCGATACGGACACGGCCATTCACAAGACGGGCAAAAGCGACAAGATCTCCTACATCTCCACCGGCGGCGGCGCGTTTCTGGAGCTGCTGGAAGGCAAGACCCTGCCCGCCGTTGCGGCGCTGGGTTAAGGCGGAGGATCCTCATGAGAAAATGGATCGTCGCCGGCAACTGGAAGATGCACAACACCATCGGTGAATCCGTCGCGCTGGCCCGCGCGATTAAGGAAGGACTTTCCGGCCCGACAAACGGCGAAGTCGTCGTGGCGCCGCCGTTTACCGCGCTCGCCGCGGTGGGCGACACTTTGAAAGGTTCGGCCGTGGCGCTGGCCGCGCAAAACATGTACTGCGAGGACAAGGGCGCCTTCACGGGCGAAATCTCTCCCGTCATGCTCAAAGATGCCGGCTGCGCCTACGTCATTCTCGGTCATTCGGAGCGGCGCAAATATTTTTCCGAAACGGATCAGAGCGTCAACGCCAAAGTGAAAAAGGCGCTGGCCGCCGGGCTCAAACCGATCGTCTGCGTGGGCGAAACGGATGAGGAAAGGGTGCAGGGCGTGACGCAATCGGTCGTCGATCGCCAGGTGCGCGGCGCGCTGGCCGGCATTGAAAAGCTCGACGATGTGGTGATCGCCTACGAACCGGTCTGGGCCATCGGCACAGGCAAGGTGGCCACGTCCGCGCAGGCTGAAGAAGTCCACGCCTTCATTCGCGACCTGATCGGAGAGCTTTACGGAAGCCTTTCGAAGGGCATCCGCATTCTGTACGGCGGCAGCGTGACCAAAGACAATATCGCGGAGCTGGCCGCCATGGAAGACATCGACGGCGCGCTCGTCGGCGGCGCGTCGTTAAAGCCCGATGGGTTCCTCGGCATCGTCGCCAAAATGACGTAAAAAAAAACATGCTACGATGTGACGTAGGGAACGGTCGCGACCGTTCCCTACTGTAAACCCTATGACCCGAATCTTAATCGTTTACCATTCCCAGACCGGACATACCGGACAAATGGCCCAGGCCGTTTACGAAGGCGCGAAAGCCATTGAAGGCGTCGAAGTGGTTTTGAAAAAAGCCGCCGACGCTACGCTCGACGACCTGCTGGTCTGCGACGGCCTGGCCGTCGGCACGCCCGAAAACTTCGGCTACATGTCCGGCATGCTCAAAGATTTCTTCGACCGCACCTACGAAGGCGCTAAGGACAGGGTGTTCCGCAAACCCTTTGTCGTGTTCATCAGCGCCGGGAACGACGGCTCCGGCGCGCTGCGCGCCATCGAGCGCATCGCGCTGGGCTATAAATTCAAAACGGTTTTCAGCCCGGTCATCGCCAAAGGAAAAATCACCGAAGCCATTCTTGAAAAATGCCGCGAACTCGGCGGCACGCTGGCCGGCGGCTGCGCGATGGGAATATATTAGATTAGTCAAAAGATTTTCAATAAACTACCCCCGGCGGCCACCCAAAATCCCCCACCTGTGGCCACTTGAAAATCCCCCACCCACCGGTTGATTTTAGCGCCTGAAAACAGGCGATCAAAAGCCCCTTCA
>JAAZOZ010000058.1 GCA_012797505.1 Smithella sp.
ATGGCGCGCCCGGTGTCCCTAGCGGGCCGAGCGCCGGATCACTGCGATGACGTCTTCGCTCATTTTCTCGATATGATGGATCAGATCGGCTTCCCCGGAAGACGTGAACTGGCCTTTGTGGATCACGCCGCGCCCGGCCACGCTGGCAATTTTGTAGCTGGTCGAAATCGTCGAACCCCTTTTCGTGATGGTTCCCGCAATCACAAAATTCATCCCCAGCCTTGTCCCAATATCGACCATGTTGTCCACCTCGTCGTTTTGCTGGAGATTATTGGCGGAAAGAAACAGTTCCAGATCCTTTTTGGGAAGGACGAGAAACGCCTGCTGCATACCGGGCGAGTTGATCAGGGCATTGGTTACGGTAATCCCGTAATGGGACGCGTCCATGCTCAACGGCGTAAAATGAAAAATGGCCACATTGGCGGGGCCGCCTGCCACGGAGAAATCCTCTGTCGGAATGCTTTCCATTAGTTTTTCCGACGGCTGGGCCACGGGCGGCTGGGCCACGGGTTTGGCCGGAGGTGAAACGACTGCCGCAGGGGAATCTTTGGCTGCTACGGTGAAGCTGTGGCGGGCCGAGACGACATAGCCGTTCCGGCTGTAGTTGTAATAGGCCCTCACTTCGTATTTTCCCGGGACGGGCGCTTCAAAGGTCAAAACGCCCTGGCTCTGTCCGTGGGGCATGTACTGATAATCTCCTGCGTCAGTGTCGGCGGAACCGGATGCCGTGATGCAGATCCAGTCTCTCGAGTATCCGGGGGCATTGAAAAAATTCACCCGGATCTTTTCCCCTTCGGTGTAAACATCCTTGTCGGTTTTCACCTGCGGGACCCCGTCGGCAAAGGCCGTTCCCTCCGAAAGCAAAAAGCACATCGCGAAGGTAAAACAAAAAATGAATGGAAGCCGGGGATGAATTCGTCGCATCCGCTTTCTCCTTTTTTTTGACGCCGGACAGAGCGTTTTGCCCATGACGTTGGTGTGACGTTTGCTGTTCGTTCTTCAGACCGACATCCCATCCGCCCTGCAGGGAATCGCCCCCCGGCCGAGAAAGTCTAGCACAACGCGATCAAAAATAGAAATCAAAAGAGCCTCATTTTTTCCGCTTCCCGCATCGGCGGGTCGCGAAAATCCGGATGGGCAATGCCGATAATGGCCAGAGCGCGGTCCCTCTTGCACTTCCCTTTCAAATCGACGGCGCCGTATTCCGTGATCAGATAGTGGGGATCCCTGCGCGGCGTCGTGACAATGGCGTCGGCATCCAGATGGGGAACGATCCTGGAGACGGTGTTGTCCTTTGCCGTGGAAAAGAAAAACCCGCTTTGTCCATGGGACTGACGGTCGTCATGGCGACATCCATTTCCTCCATGAACTCTTCGATCAGGCGGCCCGGCCGATGGAAATAGCTCAGGATAAATCGTGAAAGTCTTCTGAGAACGCGCCCGGTCGGGAAGCGGTCAGAGGTCAAATCTTTCCGGGGCGAGCGTTTCCACATCCTCCGGCGTGTTGAGATTGAAAAAAAGACGTCCGTCGGGGTTGAACGGCCGGATCTGTTCTTCGCCGACGGTCAGCACCCGCATATCGCGGTAAAAACCGGTGATCTTGAGTTTGTCCATGAGCAGCAGGCGTTTGATGGAGGGCAGGCAGTTTTTTGAATAAATCGCGTGCAGGGGTTGATACCCTTCGGGAAGCTCGGGAACGATGACGTCGTGCTTTCCCGCCTGTTTCATCATGTACGCAATAAAGTCTTCATTCAAGCAAGGCATGTCGCACGGGCAGGCGAAGGCCAGCGGGTTTTTGGCGTAAAAAAGGCCGGTATAAATTCCGCCCAGCGGCCCCTTGCCCTTGTAAATGTCGGTCACGACGGCTGCGTCGTCAAACTCCAGATAGGAGAGGGGGTCGTTGGTGACGATGAGGATTTCGGAAAACAGCCGGCGAAAGATGTCGAGCGTCTGATCCATCATGCGGGACGAGCCGATTTCCAGAAAGGCCTTGTTGACGCCCATCCGGGTGTTCCTGCCGCCGGAAAGAATGATGCCGGTGATGTCGGTTGCGGGGCTGTTCAATGAATCCGGTTCCTTGTCTTGAGCTTTTTGTGAATGGCATATCATAAACCGCACCGGAAAATTAAGCGAAAAAAAGCGTCCTTCAGCGTGAAAGAAGTCGCGAAGCCGGAACGTTTTACCGAATGATTTTCCGGTCAAGGACCGGCGTCTGCGCGTTTTCGCGCTCCACCATGGCAGAAGCATCTCCCTTGCCCCGGAATCTTTTCACGTTGAGCATGAAAATTTCCAGCTTGGACAGCACGTTGGGCGGCAGCAGGTTCCCGTCGATTTCAATGGAGATGGTCGGATACTTCCTTTCCCTGGCCCAGGGGGTGTAGAGTCCCTCGATGACGCGGCCGATCAGGCAGGCGAAGGGAGAGATGTTGACGATGCCGGAGTAGCCGTCCATCATGGCCGTGGCCGCGACGCCGCTGGAAATAGCGATTTCCGAATGCAGCTCCCGGCTGACGAAATGCTTTTCCGTGTTGTTCATGATGGCCTGCATGTCATGCGGTGTGCGCGGGACCAGACCGGTTGCCCCCAGCGTTTCGCGGATATTTTTCTCCACGCGTTTTTTGTAGAGGTGTTCGATGCGCCAGTCGATGATGTCCCGGAACTCCCGGGCAAAGACGCGCCGGTACCAGGGCAGCAGCCGAAGACGCTTCCGGAGTTCGTAGCGGCGGACATGGTCGCAGTAGTAGAACCATTCGGCGACGTTCGACACCTTGCCGACAATGCCGTGGCGGCTGAACTGCCCGATCAGTTCGTCCACGGCGAAGTCGTCTCGACGGACGTAGATTTCTCCGACGATCAGCACTTTGGCGCAGTCCTCCATTTTTCTGGCCAGCGGTATTTGCGAGATGGTTTGCGCGATCTCCTTCAGAACCGGCAAAACCCGCGTAATATCCTGTTCGGCCACGGCCAGCATCTTCTGCCAGATCTGATCGTAAATCTTCATGGCTGCCGCCGGATCGGCGGCGCACGTCCTGAGGGACGTTTCTACATCTTTCATGTAGTCGCCGATCACGGCCGCCCACCAGGCGTATTTGGTGAATTCCGGTCCGAGCTCGTTGTAGGAATTGTCCGCTTCCAGCGTGAAGACGACGACGTTTTCCAGGCG
>JAAZOZ010000378.1 GCA_012797505.1 Smithella sp.
GACGCGTAGTGGCTCACAAAACCCGAATGTTGTAGTTTGTTTTTCAGAATATCGTCGCTCACGCGGTCCAGAGCAAGCTGCTCTTCCCCGTAAATGTTCTTAAAACCCGCCAGCTTGCGGTTGGATTCATGAATTTTGGCGGAAATGTACTTGCCGACAATGGCAATCTGCCAGATCAGCCTTCTCAGTTCCACTTCGACGCCGGCCATCCACATGTGGCGCCTCAGATCAACAATGTTGTGTGAATACTCACCGATGTTGTCGCCCATAGCTTCTCCTTGATATCATTCGTTTTTTGGTTTGCAGAACCATTTTTCACGGCACGTTTCGGATCCACAGGCATGCAGCGTCAATTTATTAACCAAATATCCCTGGTCATTACAAGCAAATATTTCATGGTCTCCCGTTTATTGGTTGACAGGGAAAGATCTTTTTTTATATAATTTCGCCACAAAAACAAACATCTCGATTGCTTTCGAATTCGGAAGCCGGACGGCATGCACCGAAAAAAGCCGGTTTTGTTCCGTCTTTTTTCACTGCCCGGCGCAGAACAACTTTTTTTGGATTTGTATGGATCATCAAGCACGTCTATTTCCAATCATAAGGAGGGGAAAATGAAGCATTGGAAAGTTCTTGTGGCATCGGTGGTTGTCGGTCTGGTGATGTCGGGAGCGTGGATGGCCCGCGCCCAGGAAATTGTCATCGGGTTTTCTGGGCCCCTGAGCGGCCCGGCGGCGGAATACGGCCAGGACATGCTCTACGGCATTGACATGGCCGTCAACGAAATCAACGCCGGCGGCGGCATTACCGTCAGCGGAAAAAAGCATAAAATCAAGCTGGAAAAGTTGGACGACCGGTCCGACCCAACGGCCGCCGTCAACAACGCCCGGCGCTTCCGCAACATGGGCGCCATTGCGGTCTATAACGGCGTATTTACCACTATCGCGGCCATGAACAAAATCAATCAGGAAAAGGGCAACGAGTTTCTTCTGATGGCCTACACGAGCACTCCCAAGCTCTATGAAATGGGCAACAAGCTTCTCATCGGAACAACGGCCCCCCCCTTTACCGTCTATCTGGACCAGTTTATTGCCAGCGCCCTGAAAAGGGGCTACAAGAAGGTCGCCATGGTCGTGACCGCCGGGGCCTACGGAGAAGAGTGGCGGGATGCCTTCCGGGAGCGCTGGACGAAAGTCGGCGGCACCGTCACGGCGGACAAGCCCGCCAACTATTACACGGAAACCGATTTTTCCGCTCCGCTCGCCGCGGCGCTGGCCACCAAGCCGGAAGCGATGCTGATCGGCGGTCCGTCCGCCACCACCGCCCTGGTCATCGAACAGGCGCGGGGCATGGGCTTCAAGGGCGCCTTTATTGTCATCGATCAGGCCAAGCTGGATTATATGGCCTACCTTCTGAAAGGCTACAAACTGATGAACAACACGATCGGCGTCGCCACGCCCATGAGCGTTCCCGTTCCCGCGTCGATCGCTTACGAAAAGCGGTACAAAGCAACGTATAAACGGATGGTCACATCGGAAGGCTTCAGGAATTACGGAGCAACGATCGCTCTGGCCCGGGCCATTGAAAAAGCGGGTACGACCACGGACGTCTACAAAATCCGGGCGGATTTCCATAAGGCGCTGCCGATCAACGGTGATACCATACCGACGGAAATATTCGGCATTACCGAAAAGGGCGGTCTTCTGATCAACGGTTCCACCCAGACCGTCGAAAACGGGACATTGACGCCGCCCATTCAGTATTTCTGGTGGATCAAAAGCGACGGAGAATGGGAAAACATCAAGAAGGTTACGAAGAGTACGGCAAACATGGTTCGTCTGCCGAACTAAAAAGGCAAAGCAAAAGCACGGGACCTCAAGCCATCCCTCTGAACCGGCGGCCTGAAGAGCAAAGGCCGCCGGTTCAGCCACCCTGTTTCGGCAATCCCGTAAAGCCCGGAATCCGGCATGATTCAGTGCATCGAGAGCTTTGCACAACTCCTTTAATCGTCATGCCGGCGCAGGCCGGCATCCAGGAAGTCCTTGAAAAAACTGGATTCCGGCTTTCGCGGGAATGACAAAATTCTTGGTTTTCTGTAGTTATGCAAACGTCTCGCATCAATGGTCTCCGTTTATTTGGACTGTCCGAGTTTGTTGATGGTTCCCTGGGCGATCGCGCATAAGCTTTCCCGGTCGCCGTCAACGGCAAAGACATCGCAGCGGC
>JAAZOZ010000059.1 GCA_012797505.1 Smithella sp.
CCGGGCGCGCAGAAGCATCGAAGGAATGCTTTCGTGTCAACCGCAAAATTGAATGCTTCATAAAACGGAAAGGAAACCGAAATGAATGTCGAAAATGCTTTGAAAATAGAAACTCTGGCGCTGCACGGCGGACAGGAGCCCGATCCGACAACAGGTTCGCGTGCCGTGCCCATTTATCAGACAACCTCCTATCAGTTCAAGGATACGGATCACGCCGCCAATCTATTCGCTCTCAAGGAGTTCGGCAATATTTACACGCGGCTCATGAATCCCACCACCGATGTGCTGGAGAAAAGGCTCGCGCTGCTCGACGGCGGTGTCGGCGCGCTGGCGGTCGCGAGCGGCCAGGCGGCCATCACGCTGGCGCTTTTGAATATCGCCCAGGCCGGCGACGAAATTGTCTCGGCGGATAATCTCTATGGCGGAACGTATAATCTGTTTCATCACACCTTCCCCCGTCTGGGAATAAAGGTGAATTTTGTGAAGTCCAATGATTTGAAGGCGTTGCAGGCGGCCATCACACCGAAGACCAAAGCCGTCTACGCGGAATCCATCGGCAATCCCAAACTGGATGTGGCCGATCTCTACGGCATCGCCGCCGTCGCGCATAAAAACGGCATTCCGTTTGTTCTGGACAATACCGTTTCTCCCTATCTGCTGCGCCCGCTGGATTTCGGCGTGGATATCGTCGTGTATTCGGCGACAAAATTTATCGGCGGACACGGCACGTCGCTGGGCGGCGTGATCATCGATTCGGGCAAATTCGACTGGACCAACGGCAGATTTCCGCTGATCTCCGGGCCGGATGCCAGCTACCACGGCATTGACTTCGTGGACTTATTAAAGGCCAACGGCAACATCGCCTATATCATCAAGGCGCGGGTGACGCTGCTGCGCGATCTGGGACCGGCCATATCGCCGTTCAATTCCTTCCTGCTTCTTCAGGGACTGGAGACCCTTCATCTGCGTTTGCCGAGACACGCCGAAAACGCTCTGGCGACGGCGCAATACTTGAAGACACATCCCCGTGTCGCCTGGGTGAATTATCCGGGACTGGAAGACAGCCCTGAAAAGGGACGCGCCCAAAAATACCTGTCCAAGGGCGCGGGCGCGATTTTGGGTTTCGGCATCAGGGGCGGCGCGGCAGCCGGAAAGAAATTTATTGAATCGCTGCGTCTGATTTCTCATCTGGCCAATGTGGGCGACGCCAAAACGCTGGCGATTCATCCGGCAACAACCACGCATCAGCAGTTATCCCCGGAAGAGCAATTCGCCACCGGCGTGACGCCTGATTTTATCAGGCTCTCCGTCGGCCTGGAACACATTGACGATATTCTGGCGGACATTGAGCAGGCTTTACAAAAAGCAGAATCCTGACAAACAATTAATGAGGATCATAAAATGACCAATTTATATGACGATATCACAAAGACGGTGGGCAGAACGCCCCTGGTGCGTCTCAACCGCATCACCAAAGATTTACCGGCTACTTTCCTGGTCAAGCTGGAGTCGTTCAATCCGCTGTCCAGCGTCAAGGACCGCATCGGCGTCGCCATGATCGAAGATGCCGAAGCCGGGGGATTATTGAATAAAGACTCCGTCATTATCGAACCGACCAGCGGCAATACCGGCATCGCTCTGGCTTTTGTCTGCGCCGCGAAAGGTTACCGGCTGATTCTCACCATGCCGGAGACGATGAGCATGGAGCGAAGACAGCTTCTGAACATCCTGGGCGCGGAACTTGTCCTGACCGAAGGCGCAAAAGGCATGAGGGGCGCGGTGGAAAAGGCCGAAGAGATGGCCAAAGCCACGCCGGGCAGTTTTATGCCGCAGCAGTTTGCCAATCCGGCCAATCCCGCCGTGCACCGCAGAACCACCGCTGAGGAAATTTGGAAGGACACGGAAGGCGGAATTGACTTTTTTATTTCCGGCATCGGCACCGGCGGCACCATCACCGGCGTGGGAGAAATTCTCAAACAGAAAAAGCCGTCCGTAAAAATCATCGGCGTCGAACCGGCTGATTCGCCGGTGCTGTCGGGCGGGAAGCCCGGGCCGCACAAGATCCAGGGGATCGGCGCGGGCTTTGTTCCCGATGTGTTGAACCGGAAAATCATCGACGAGATGATTGCCGTCAAGCATGAAGATGCCGGTCTGACGGCCAGGCGTCTGGCGAAGGAAGAAGGCATTCTCGCGGGCATATCCAGCGGCGCGGCTCTTTGGGCCGCCCTGCAGGCCGGGGGGAAGGAACAAGCCAAAGGCAAGACGATTGTCGTTTTACTACCGGATACGGGAGAACGTTATTTATCGACATGGTTGTTTCATGAGCGATAAAAATACTTATTATAGAATACCCCCCCTTCCTCTCATCCCTCTACCCTGAAGGGCGCCGTGGCCGCCAAGGGAGGGAGATTCCCTCTCCCTCGAGGTGAGAGGATGAGAGTGAGGGTGAGGAACCACTATGAAGATAGCGAAACACGAAAAAACAAATATTCATTCCGTCGGTGCCGTGGAAACTAAAACTTTCACTTTTGCCGAACAGCTTTATCTGGCAAGCGGAGAAAAACTGGGGCCTGTGACGCTTGCTTACGAAACGTATGGAAGCTTGAACAAAGAGAAATCAAACGCGATTCTGATTTTGCACGCTCTGTCCGGCGACGCTCACGCGGCGGGAGTCCATGCCGGAGACAACGACACAGGCTGGTGGGAGGAACTGATCGGTCCCGGCAAAGCGTTCGATACGCACCGGTATTTTATCATCTGCTCGAATGTTGTCGGCGGCTGCAAAGGATCCACCGGGCCATCTTCCCTGAACCCGGCAACGGGCAAACCTTACGCCCTGGATTTTCCCTTCATCACGGTGGCCGATATGGTGGAAGCGCAAAGGCATCTTATCGATCATCTGGGCATTGACAAACTCCTCTGCGTGGCAGGGGGTTCCATGGGCGGCATGCAGGTTCTGCAATGGGTTTCCTCTTATCCGGAACGCGTGAAATCGGCCATTCCCATCGCCACGACGCTGAAGCATTCCCCCCAGCAGATTGCTTTCAACGAGGTCATCCGGCAGTCCATCATGGCGGACCCCGCCTGGCGTGAAGGAAGCTATTACGAATTCGGGCAGCCGGAGAAGGGATTGTCGGTGGCGCGCATGATCGGCCATATCACCTTCATGAGCGAACACTCGATGGAGGAAAAGTTTTCCCGGCGTTTAAAGAGCGATAGGTTCAGCTTCGGATTCGACGCAGATTTCGAAGTGGAAGGGTATCTGCGTTATCGCGGCGCTAATTTTGTCAAGCGCTTCGATGCCAATTCCTATCTCTACATTACCAAAGCGATAGATTATTTTGATCTGTCCGGCGGCAAATTCCTTCCGCACGGCAAGACCGTTGACACAAGGTTTCTGATTATTTCTTTCAAGTCGGACTGGCTATATCCTCCCCATCAGTCACAGGAAATCGTCAGGGCGCTGAAAAGAAAACACGTCGATGCCACGTACTGCGAATTGACCTCAACCTATGGACATGACGCTTTTCTTATTGAGGTGGAGGAACAGACAACACTGATCAAACATTTTCTGGATAAGACATTTAACGGATATCTGGTAATGGGCAATGATGGAATTTAACACTCAATTGGATCACCAAATCATCTATTCGATTGTTAAATCGGATTCGCGCGTTCTGGATCTGGGCTGCGGTGAAGGTGAACTTTTGTATCCCCTGGTTCGGGATAAGCATATCCGGGCACAGGGAATCGAACTTAACGACCAGTCCATTCAGGAATGCGTCAAGAAGGGTTTGAGTGTCTTTCACGATGATATTGAAAGCGGTTTGCGGGAATTTCCGGATAATGCATTCGATTATGTCATTATGAATCAGAGCATGCAGGAAGTCAAAAAAGTGGATTGCGTGATACAGGAAGCGTTGCGCATCGGCACACAGGTTATTGTCGGTTTCCCCAATTTTGCCCATAGGACATCGCGGTTCAGTCTGTTTTTCCGGGGAAAATCTCCGGTGACGAAATCGCTGCCTTATCTCTGGTATGATACGCCCAATGTGCGTTTTTTGAGCATTACGGATTTCAGGGATTTTTGCGTTGAAAAAAATATCCGGATTGTGGAAGAACACTACCTGGGAGAAAAGACCGTGGTGCGCTTTTTCCCGAATCTTTTTGCCTTAAACGCCATCTTTGTATTGACAAAAAAAGACGAGGCGGCGTTGAAATCAGGCGGGAAGGGGTATAGATTAGTCCTGTAAATTTTTTAGGAAGCCGAACACTTTGATTTTAACAAATAATTCAGAACGAAGGAGTGTCTATGTGGGACTATACCGATAAAGTAAAAGAGCACTTTCTGAATCCGCGCAACGTGGGTGAAATCGAAAATCCGGACGGCGTGGCCGAGGTCGGATCGCTCGCCTGCGGCGACGCTCTGAAGCTGACCTTTAAGCTGGACGAAAACAAACGCATCCGGGATGCCAAGTTTAAAACCTTCGGCTGCGCCAGTGCGATTGCCTCTTCATCGGCGCTGACGGAAATGATCAAGGGGATGACGGTGGATGAAGCGCTCAAGGTCACCAACCAGGACATTGCCCGATACCTGGGCGGACTGCCGGACGAAAAAATGCACTGCTCGGTGATGGGCAAGCAGGCGCTGGAAAAGGCAATCGAGAATTACCGCGGCGCTCCGTCGCTGGAACCGGGAGCAAAAATTATCTGCGAATGTTTCGGCGTCACCGACAAGGAAATCGAGCGGGCCATCCGCGAAAACAATCTTGCCACGGTGGAAGATGTGACCAATTACACCAAGGCCGGCGGCGGCTGCGGCAATTGTCAGGATGCCATTGCCCAGATTCTGGAGCGGGTGAAGGCGGAGGCAAAGACCGAGGTTAAGCCGAAGCTGACGAACATTCAAAAAATAAGGCTGATCGAAGAAACCATCGAGCGGGAGATCCGTCCATCGTTGAAGCATGACGGCGGCGATATTGAAATCATCGATATTATCGGTAATCGCGTGATCGTGGCCCTGCGCGGCGCCTGCGCAACCTGCAAGGCGTCGAATATCACGCTGAAGGATTTTGTCGAACAGCGGCTCAGGGAACTGGTTGTACCGGACATTACCGTTGAGGAGGCTTCCAAATGAAAACCATCTATCTAGACAATAATGCAACAACAAAAGTTGCCGATGAAGTTCTGGAAGCGATGCTTCCTTATTTCAACCAATTCTATGGGAACCCATCCAGCATGCACACCTTCGGCGGTCAGATCGGTCAGCGCATCCGCGACGCGCGCGAGCAGGTGGCCGCGTTACTGGGCGCATTGCCCGAAGAAATTGTTTTCACCAGCTGCGGAACAGAAAGTGATAATACCGCCATTTATTCTGCGCTGCTGACCAGGCCCGATAAAAAACACATCGTCATCAGCCGCGTCGAACACCCGGCCGTCCGCGCGCTCTGCACGCATTTGAGCGCACAAGGCTATAAAATCACGGAACTGCCCGTGGATAAAAACGGGATGCTCGATCTGGAACATCTGGAAAAAAGCCTGACGCCGGATACCGCGATTGTCAGTCTGATGTGGGCCAATAATGAAACCGGCGTCATCTTTCCGGTGGAAGAGGCGGCTAAACTAACCCATGACAAGGGCGTTCTCTTTCATACCGACGCGGTCCAGGCCGTGGGCAAGATTCCCATTAACATGAAAAATAATGTCATTGACATGCTGTCCATCTCCGGCCACAAGCTGCACGCTCCGAAGGGAATCGGCGTTCTCTATATCCGGCGCGGCACCAAATTTTCTCCGTTTCTCATCGGCGGCCATCAGGAAAAGGGACGCCGCGGCGGCACGGAAAATACGGCGGGCATTATCGGACTGGGCAGGGCCTGTCAACTGGCCGCAAATCATATCCTCACGGAAAACGTGCACGTTAAACAACTCCGCGACAAGCTGGAGCGCGAACTCTTGAAGAAGATTCCGCAAAGCCGCGTCAACGGCGATATTCAGAACCGTCTACCCAACACGACCAACATCAGCTTTGAGTATGTGGAAGGTGAAGCTATTCTGCTTTTGATGAACGAACTGGGCATTTGCGCCTCGTCCGGCTCGGCATGCACATCCGGCTCATTGCAGCCTTCACATGTTTTGCGCGCAATGGGCGTGCCCTTCACGATGGCGCACGGCTCCATCCGCTTCAGTTTGAGCGTGTATAATACGGAAGAAGAAGTGGATTTTGTCATTGAAAAAATGCCGCCCATCATCGAGCGGCTGCGGGGCATGTCCCCCTTCTGGAGTCAGGCGCAACAAGCCTGCACAAATCAATAGGAGCGGCGGATGATGAAGCGTTTGAACAACGGCGGCAAATGCAGGGAAGAAATCAAGTCAGCAAAGCATTTTCGCAAGGAAGTGCCGGATGTCGTTGACGGGCTTGTTCATTCGTGCAACAGCGCCGGATGCTTCGATCATGTGAGCGCCGAGCCGATTCCCCATCGTGAGGCCATCATCAACATCCTTCATCGTCTGTCTTTGATTCTTTACCCAGGGTATTTTATCCGGACTCGTTTGGATTCAACGAATCTTGAATATTATCTGGGCGAACAGGTGACGGCTTTGTATGAAACGCTCTCCGAGCAGATTGTCCTGGCCATTCGCCACGACTGTATCCGCCATAACAAGTCCTGCGTGCATTGCGAGCCGCTGGGACATCAGATGACGCTGGCGTTTCTGCGCAAGCTTCCCACGTTGCGCTTCATGCTGGCCAAGGATATCCGCGCCTCCCTGGAAGGAGATCCGGCGGCAAAAGGATATGATGATATTATCTTCAGCTACCCGGGCATCCGGGCGATCACGATTTACCGGGTCGCGCATGAACTTTATCATCTGAACATTCCGCTGATCCCCCGGATTATGACGGAATACGCGCACAGCCGCACCGGCATAGACATTCATCCCGGCGCGCACATCGGCGAGAGCTTCTTCATTGATCACGGCACCGGCGTGGTTATCGGCGAATCCTGCGTCATCGGCAACCGTGTGCGCATCTATCAGGGCGTCACGCTGGGCGCGATTTCCCTGTCCAAGTCGGAAGTCAAGAAACTAAGATCGAAAAAACGCCATCCATCCATAGAAGATGACGTCATCATTTACGCCAATGCCACAATCCTGGGCGGGGCAACCGTCGTCGGCGCGCGCTCCATCATCGGCGGCAACGTGTGGCTCACGCATTCCGTCCCGCCGGATACCGAGGTCTTTGTCAATAAACAGGATCTGATTTTCGGAGCGAAGCAATACAAAAAACAGGCCGCCAAACAGAAGCTGCGCCAGGTGAATCAGAATCATCTGATCATTAAATAACAGATGTTAAAAACATGAAAGAGAAACTGTTTTCAACTTTTGATATCAAAGAAATTATTTCCGACAGCGGCGTCATACGTTTGCGCGATTCCGAAAAAGACGTTATCGGCGAGATTTCGCTCAAGATTTTTATCAACGGGACGGAATATGCTTCGCTGTTGTGTCTGAATCAACTCACGGAAGAACTGGCGCTGGGCTTCCTCCACAGCGAAGGCGTGATTGATTCCATCGGCGATGTTGCCTCTATTTCCTCTAACGAGCGTCTGTTTGCCGTGATGATCAATCTTGCGGAAGGCAAATCCGTGGAGAAGTGCGAGAGTCTGCGCAGTGTCACCTCCGGCTGCGGTAAATGCTTCACCTACATCAATCCGCTCAAGCATGATAAGTTTGCCACCCTGTCCGGTGAAAATAAATTCTTGTTAAGCAACATCATACAGTCCATGAAGGACTTCGAGCGTCGTTCCGAAATATATAAAACCGTCGGCGGGGTCCACAGCGTCTTGTTCCAGCATGACGAGTATTCCGTATTCAACGAAGACATCGGACGGCACAACTGCTTCGACAAAATCAACGGCATACTGGTGAAAGAAAAAAAGATGCATCTTGTCGGGGAAGGCTTACTGTTTGTCAGCGGCAGGGTGTCTTCGGAAATCATCACCAAGGTCATCCGCATGGGCGTGCCGGTGCTCGTTTCGAGGGCCACGCCGACATCCGCGGCGGTGAATCTGGCCCGGGAATACAATGTCACGCTGCTGGGTTACGTAAGAAAAGATTCCGGATTTGTCTATTCGGGACAGGAGCGTCTCATCTAAGGGAAAAACATGAAAACAATAAAGGGAAAAATTCTAGCGGTGAATCGTTCGCACAAGAAAGGCGAAAAGAAAAGCAATATCGATTGCGGCTTGTTTCTGGAAAACCTCGGATTGGAAAACGACGCCCATGCCGAGCCCGGCATCCGGCAGGTGAGTCTTTTGGCCAGGGAAAGCATTGAGAAAATCAGAGACAAAGGCCTTGATGTGCAATACGGTGATTTCGCCGAAAATCTGACGACGCAAGGCATTGATCTGCCGTCGCTGCCCGTCGGCGCCAAACTGAAAGTGGGCGAAAAGGTATTGCTGGAGGTTTCGCAGATCGGCAAGATCTGCCACAACCGCTGCAATATCTTTTATACCGTCGGCGATTGCGTCATGCCCCGCGAAGGAATATTTGCCAAGGTCATCACGGGAGGCGAAATAAAGATCTTGGATGAGATCACCGTCATCGATTGAAAAAGGGGTCAAACGGCGTCGGTTGAATATAATGCTTCCGCGATTTTTTCCTCCATCGACGCAAGGTTGAATTTTACATTTCGGGAAGTGGTTTCCCACGACCGACATGGCGGCCGCGCCCTACGGTACGCCGATGAAATATTCCGGAGCAATCAACCACCTCGCAGCAAGCTGTCGAGGCATGAAATGAACATCATTATATCGCAGCAAGCTGCGGAGAATGAACGCTCGTCCCGCTTAAGCGGGATTCAACTGAGACGGTGTGTGTGAAACCGGGGGAAAACGCTCCCCCGGTTTCGCGGGTATCATTTACTTCAACCTTTCTTCGGAGAGATGCAGGTGGTCCGTCTCGATTTCCACCAGCGCTGCAAAGATCTGTCGAAGTCTGGGATGATCCGATTCGGAGGCCGCCTTGCGGTAGAAGTCGATGGCCCTTGTTTCCCGGGCGTGGGATTCCTTGAGATTCTCGACATTCGGCGTATAGCAGGACTCTTTTCCCGGAGGCACGCTTCCCAGCTTGAGGATTTTTCTCCAGATGGACGCGTGCTCCGCTTCAATCTTGCCCAGTGCCTTGAACAGAATCTTCCCTTCGGGATCATCGGTTTGATTCGCGGCGCACATGTAAAAGGCTGAATTGCTGATTTCCACCTTGAGCGCGTGTTCGGCTTTGGCCTGATCCTTCACGCTCAGCGACACATCAAAATTTACGACCGCGTCTTTGGCCTCTACAATATACTCCATGTGCGCGCCGCAGAACGGGCAGTTCGCCGGAGGACTGGCGCCGATATACGCATCGCCGCATATCGTGCATCGGTATAACTTGGCCATGTCTTTTCCTTTCGGCAAAAATTTGCCTGCTTTCTCTTATGCTTTCCACAGACCGTGCAGATTACAGTATTCCCGGGCTGTAATCGTGGCGGCTTCGATGGGGAAAAACGCTTCCGGCGCCTGTCCGGGCGCCAGATACTGACGATAGGCTTTACCGTCCGCGATGACTTCGATCCATTCGATGTAATGCTTTTCTTCCATCGGGTGAGCCACGCTGCCCACTTTTACCTTGAAGCCGCCCGCCATTTTCTCAATCGCCGGAACATGCTTTTCCTTTGAGGCGTCAACCGTATTTTCCGTCAAAAGCTTCATGGGCTGATTGCAGCAGACGAGCTCGCCCTTGCCTTCGTGAAGCACTTCCACGATATGTCCGCACACCTCACATTTAAAGACTTCGTTTCTTTTGGCCATGATGAACCTCCTTTGTTGAAATGATTAATCGACCTTTTTAAACATTTTACCTTTGGCGCCGCAGACCGGACAGGTTTCCGGCGCTTCTTTTTCCGCGGTATAGCCGCAGACCGGACAGATATAATAGCTGTAGGATTCTTTTGCGCCGGCCAGATTGTCCAGCATGCGCTGATAAAGCCCTGCATGAATCTTTTCCACTTCGTTGGCGAAAACAAAAGAGCGCTCCGCCTCCTTGTGGCCTTCCACCTTGGCCGCTTCGATCATCGCCGGATACATGATTTTGAATTCATGCGTTTCTCCGGCAACCGCTTCCTGAAGGTTTTCTTTTGTGGAGCGGATGCCCTTTAATGCCTTCAAATGGGCGTGTGCGTGAATCGTTTCCGCCTCCGCAGCTGCCCGGAATAATCTTGCGGCCTGGGCAAATCCCTCCTGGTCGGCCTTAGCCGCGAACGCCAGATATTTTCGGTTCGCCTGTGATTCTCCTGCAAAAGCTTCCTTTAAAGCATCTTCTGTTTTCGACATTCTTCATTTCCTCCTTTCTCAATCCGGAATGATTCCTAATAAAATATAAAGGCCTCTCCTCCTTTTTCTTTTACCTTCCGTGTATGTCCTGCGAGACTGCTGGATCAAAAGTTCAGTCGGGGCGCTTCAAACAATCCCGGCAATAGCCGTGAAATTCAATCCGGGTGTCGGTAACGACAAATCCCGATTTTCGGACAATATTTTTTGGATCGAGCGGCGCGGGGACGTGGTAGTCCATCACTTTTCCGCACCGTTTGCAGATGAGATTCACATGATCGGAGAGATCCACGTCATATCGGTTCTCCAGACGGTCAAATTGCATTTGCCGGATCAGTCCGCTTTCGGAAAATTCCTTGAGTGTCGCATACACCGTCGACAGGCTGACGCGTCCGGCTTTTTTCCGGGCTTCATGGAAGATGAGGGTCGCGCCGGGATGCTCGTAGCGATTTTCCACCAGCGCGTCAATAATTGCCAAACGCTGCGGCGTAATCTTGAGCCCGTTGTCTTTTAACTGACCGATCAGGTCTTCTTTGGTATTCGTTCTCATATTGGAATCATTCCAGTTTGAGAAACCCTACCCTTATCCGGCTGGTCCTGTCAAGAGGTTTTTACAAATTACAGACCCTTTTTCTCGAATACAACAAACAGTCCGATCGTTGCCGCCCAGAATATCGGCACAAGCACCCAGCGGGAAATGCCCAGAGCGCCCGGCAGGCTGATTTTGCCGAAGTCCTGCCAAGCCATGACAGTGGCTTGAAGAAACGGATACAATTCGGCAAATACCGCCGCGCCGACCAGCATTCCCGCGATGGCAAACAATGCATGTACGCGGCCTTCGCCTACGGCTGCAACGGAAGTGCCGGGGCAGAATCCCATAACCGCCCAGCCGATGCCGAAAAGAATCGCGCCAATCACCACGGCGCCCACATTCAACGGTTTGTGGCTGAAGGTGATAATCCCCATATCCGAGAGAATGAATATCCCCACCATGCCGACCAGAATCGAGGAAAGCATGAATTTGAATATTGTCATGTCTTTTATCAAAAGCGCGCCAATCTGTTTTTCAAAGCGGATGACCCGCCCTTTCTGCAACAGGAATCCGAACACCACACCGGTGATCAACCCCAGAATCTGATCAATGCTCATGATGCCCTCCTTCTGTAAACCAGCGCCGCCGTCAGTGCGCCGGCCGCAAAAAACAGCGCCAGCGCCACGAAAGAACTTGCCGACAGCTGCATCATACCGCTGAGTCCGTGTCCGCTGGGACATCCGTCCGCCAGCCGCGCGCCGATCATTGCCACAATGCCGCCGAGAAACGCGCCCGCTCCTCTTTTGGTCATCGAGGAGCCGAAGCGTTCCCGCCAGATGGGCGGTACTTTTTCCACCTGAAAACTTTTATCGGTCAGAGAGGAGATCAGCGAGCCCAGAAAAATTCCGATGATGAGCATGAACTGCCAGTCCACTTTGATTTTTGTGGCGGCGAAATAGGCGTTTTGAGCCACATGCTCCGAAGCGAAAACCTTCTCCACAAAACCGGCGACGCGGACAAAAGTGGTGGACGCGCCCAGATAATTGGTTTTGCCCATCAGCTCTGTCGTGGCACACACCGAAGCAATCGCCAGAATGCCGACCAGCGCTCCGGCAAAGTAAGGATTCCATCCTCCGTCTTTTGTTTTAAGCTTCATCGTTGCCTCCTTTCCTTCGTTGAATCTCTTAGGGTTCCATTCCCCGCCGCTTGCGGCGAATGGCCCATACAAAATAGAAAGCTTTTGATACCCCGCTGCTTGCGGCGGGGTTGTTCATTTAGCCAACGGCGGCTTGTATCGTATCCGATCCCGGCAAGAATTGCCACGAAGTTTTTCGGGTGACGGATAAGTGGGCACGGTAAATTTGTTCTCCCTTCAATGTATTGATTGGCAAGTGTTTTTTGTCATACGGAGATAGTCGAAGACGAGACGGACATTACGATTCAGCTCGCGCATTTTTTGAGCGACACTGGAGATCTTTTTCGATTTGATTA
>JAAZOZ010000379.1 GCA_012797505.1 Smithella sp.
CTAGTGTGCCGTTACAGTAACGGCTTTACAATGAGCAATCTTTTCTAAGATAACGCCAACTTTTTTCGTCCAGACGAACGGTTTAGGATTTTCATTATTTATGCGGATAAACTCTTCAATGGCCAAGACCAGTTCCGATACACTTTTGAACACACCACGCCGAATACGCTTGCGAGTGATCTCTCCAAACCATCGTTCAACGAGATTGAGCCATGAAGACGATGTCGGTGTAAAGTGGCAATGAAAACGGGGATGCTTTTCCAACCATGCCTTAACCTTGGGATGATTATGCGTACCATAGTTGTCAAGAATCATATGAATCGCCAGGTCTTTAGGAGTTTCACTGTCGATCTGTCGCAGAAACTTTCGGAATTCGATGTTGCGATGCCTCGGATAACAAGAGCCAATGACCTTTCCCTCCAGCACATTCAGTGCCGCAAACAGGCAGGTAGTGCCGTTGCGTTTGTAATCATGCGTCATCGTTCCGCAGCGACCTTTCTTCATCGGCAAACCAGGCTGTGTCCGATCCAGCGCCTGTATTTGCGACTTCTCGTCCATGCACAGAATAACGGCCTTGTCCGGCGGATTCAGGTACACTCCCACGACGTCTGTCAACTTTTCAACAAACCGTTTGTCCTTCGAGAGTTTGAATCCTTCCAAGCGGTGCGGCTGCAGCCCGTGCGCGTCCCAAATACGGGAGATGGTGGCGTTGCTGACCCCCATGATTTGGGCCATCGTCCGTGTGGACCAGTGAGTCGCATCCGGCGGCGTCGTGTGCAGAGTGGCCTCCACAATCTCTTTGATCTTTTCGGCAGACAGGCTACGGGAACTCGGGCCGTGAGGCGCATCTTCCGACAATCCCTCCGGACCGCGTTCTTCAAACCGCTTGCGCCATTGCAGTACCGTCGGGCGGCTGGTCTTCAAGGTTTGGGCAATGATTCTATTAGGCAAACCATCGGCAGCAAGCAGACAAATACTTGCACGCAGCACGGTCCGCTGAGGACTGGTTTTGGCACTAACCCAAGTTTTCAGGGTCATCCGCTGTACTTCCGTCATCAACAATTTTTCGGCTGTCTTCCACATGCAGACAGCAATAGCACAGACCGTGATCATTGTAAAGATTTTATTGTAACACTACACTAGCTTTTCCGAGCGCATCAGCCTCCAGACACTTTTGGCAGCATTCATCATGTAAAAGATCAAAGCGTTGCTGGTTTTCGGGAGGGGAAGCCAACAAATTATTTATGAATGTAACGACAGTCTGCTTGAGCCACCCGCTTTGCTTTGGTTCGATGCCCATAATCGTGCGGTTGACATCCAAATAGCCCAGCTGAACAATCTCATCAACACTTAGAACTGGTGCCCGCTTATATTTCTTCTTTCTGTAGCCTTCACACTTAAATCTGACATAAAGAGCTTGATCAATATTCGGCAGCATATGCCTCCTATATCTCGTGGACGTCCAACAATTAATCTACCGCTCCGGTTTTTTAATGTTTTTTGTAATGCGTGGTCAAAATTTCTGTTTTGATGGAGATGCGCCCATGAATAAGATTTTGCCTCAGTTCCAGTAATTCATGGCCGCGCGGGCGCCGGCTGTGGAAAACCAGATTCTTTTTACGCCGGATGTGCAAACAAATTCATCCGTTTCTCCAACGAGTGGCAATCTACTTCAACTGGTTCAAATATTCAATGATTTCTTGACGAATCAACCACCTCGCAGCAAGCTGCGGAGAATTAACGCTTGTCCCGCTTAAGCGGGATTAAAGAAAAATCCCAAGTTTCAGGGCTGACAGGGCGAACCACAAAACTACTGCACCCGATCGCACGCCCGTGACATGCTCCGGATAGGCTTTCCATTGACAGTATAGAACATTGCATTTCTATGTGAAAAATAATATTGACTTTCTAAAATTCGTAACTTATTAAATTACTAAATTACGAATCGGGAGGGGAATGTTATGGCGCTGGTGAAGGTCAGGCAAAATTACCAGATCACGATACCTGTCGAAGTGCGGAAAAGCGTGAAGGTTGGCGATTATCTGGATATTGAAAAGAAAGAGGGGGATCTTGTTTTGAAGCCCGTTAAGATGATTCATCCTGAGCAGGCGTATTTCCACACCAAAGAGTGGCAGGACGCCGAGGCTGAAGCAGACAGAGAGATTGCATCTGGAAAAACGGTCGGACCTTTCGACAATATTGACGATGCGCTCAATGCGCTAAAGAAGGCTAAAGCATGAAGCTTGAATTCACGAAGGCATTCATCAAGGACTATCGGAAGCTACCCTCAAGCATAAAAAAAACAACTGACAAGAATCTTGCATTACTGCTTTCAAACTCAACGCATCCGTCGCTTCATGTGAAAAAGATGAATGATCCTCGTAATATTTGGGAGGGACGGGTGACGGATTCTTATAGATTCACCTTCCAGATTAAGGGAGACACGTGCCTGCTCAGACGAATCGGCACGCATGATATGTTGAGAAATCCATAATAGAATCATTACCCTATTGTTTTCTTTTGGGGAGGCTTAGATTTATGAAAAGGATGCAAATCAGCAAAGCGTTCACTCTGATGGAACCGGGACCCGTTGTTCTGGTTACGACAAATGATGGGAAGAAGAACAACATCATGACGATCTCCTGGACAATGGTGGTAGACTTTACGCCGAAGTTTGCCATAACCACCGGCCCATGGAATTATTCCTATGCCGCACTTCAAAAATCGAAGGAATGCGTTATTTCCATTCCCACGGTTGACCTCATCGATAAGGTCGTTGGCGTGGGGACATGCTCCGGCGCCGACACGGACAAATTTGAAAAATTTGGACTAACGCCGGTGAAGGGAAAGCATGTCCGGTCGCCCTTGATTAAGGAATGTCTGGCGAACATCGAATGTAACGTCATCGAGATCGTCAAAAAGCACAATATCGTTGTGCTTGAATGCGTTGCTGCGTATATCGACCCTTCACGAAAAGAGAAGCGAACCCTTCACGCAATCGGCGATGGAACGTTCGTCGTGGATGGGCGCAAATTGAATCGAAGGGAAATGATGTTGTCAAAACTCCCGGAGGGTGTCTAATCCGATTGATTCGCAGCGCATACCCTGATAGGCGTTTCTTCTCTCCAGCTCTTTGTTAATGGCGTTGAGCACATCCAGCTTGTTTTGCGCCCAGACGGGCCCGAGAAGGATATCCCGGTAGCCGTCGGCGGTGAGGCGCTGGATGACCATTTCCGGCGGCAGAAGTTCCAGGACATCCGCGACAAGGGATGCATACTTTTCTTTGGAGATCATGGGAATGGCTCCCTGTTTGTACATTTCACCCAACTTTGTGCCGTCGAGCGCTAGGAGAGAATGAATTTTAATACCGTTGACCGGAAGGGCTGCCAGTGTTTTTGCCGTGGTCAATATATCTTCATCGCTTTCCCCGGGCAGGCCGATGATGACATGAACACAGATGTTCAATTCTCTGCCTCCGAGCGCTTCGACGGCCTGGGCAAACTGCGCGAAGGTGTGTCCCCGGTTAATAAAATAAAGCGTCCGGTCGGACGCGGACTGAAGCCCCAGTTCCACCCAGACGTGATATTTTTTCGCATAGCCGGCCAGAAGATCGATCACCTCCGGGGGCAGGCAGTCGGGCCTTGTGCCGATGGACAGGCCGATGACATCTTCCTGGGCCAGCGCCTCGTCGTAGAGCGCTTTGAGCTTTTCCACCGGAGCGTAGGTGTTGGTAAAGGTCTGGAAATAAGCGACAAACTTTGACGCGGACGGCTTGTAATATTTTTTGCCGGAAGCAATCTGGCAGGCCACGGAGGGAAGAGCCCCGCTTTGGCGCAGCTTCGATCCGCGTCCGTCGCAGTAGATGCAGCCGCCTGTGGCCACGCGCCCGTCGCGGTTGGGACAGGTAAAGCCCGCATCGATCTGCAGCTTGTGGACGGTGCAGCCGAACCGGTTGCGCCAGTAGCTTTTCAAATCGTAGTAGCGTTTGCTGTTTTTCCAGAAATCCGGTTTGCTCAAATCCGCCTCGATTTTATCTGGTGTTTTCATCGCACATCACACGGTCATCATGAAATGATCTCTGTCAGGCGGAGTGCTGCCGGTCACTCCAGCCTAAGTTTCCACAGTCTGCGTGATGTTTCAAATAGTATATAATCTCTTTCGGTGAGAAAATAGAAAGTCTTTTTATTGTCCAGAAAAACTTTTCTGACCGCGCCGATGTCGTAGCTCATGCGGAACAGTTCGATGCCGCGTGGATATCCTGCGCTGAAACAGACCATCACCGCGCAACGGGGACGCTCCATATTGATGTAAATCCACTTGCGGCCCTCATGGAAAATCGTCAATCCCGTTTCCCCATCGAGACTGTAGGAGGCGGGGTTGTAGAAAAGATCCCTGCTTAAAACGGATATCAGTCTTTTACTTTGCCAGTCATACTGGAAAAGACCCTTCCTGAAAACTCCCTTCTCAACCGGAAGATCACCGGAGACCAGCAGCATCTTTGCTGTGGGAAAAGCCAGCGACTTGACGTATCTTGGGGATTCTCCCGTTAATTCGAAAGAAGCGGCAATCGTCATGTCCTGCTTGTATATGAATCCGTGTCTTGTATCCGGATCACGGATAAACAAACCCGCCTTTGTGTCTGCTTGCGGCATGCCCGCCACGGCAAGCGGAAAGCCGCCTCGTCCCAGCCCCTTCTTTTCCGGAAAGTATGTGCTGCTCTGGACATACGGAATGCTGACCAGCCTCTCCATGATTTCCGGATGATCTGCGGGATCCATTTCTACAAGCGTGGCTGTCTTTGCACCTTCAGGATTCCAGCGGATGTCCGGTTCAAAAAAGGAAAAAGCCAGCGATGATGGAGCGCAAAGGACCATGATCAGCAAGATGGCCGCCCGCGCAGCAAAAAAAATAGTCAGGCAGCAACCTGAACCCTTCTGGGGTCTCTGCTTCATCATTTTTCCGCCTTCAGATGCAAATTTTGTTATCCGCTTTCAATGAATTGTCCTACTGACAATGGACGCCGTTAGAATTTTTCAATACCCGCCTTCCAGTCGGACGGAAAAATCCAGCCATTCAATTTTCGGGCAGCCATCTTTGCCTTCTGACAACTTGTACTTTTCGATTTTCAGCACACCCCGGCCAAAAGCCTCCACTTTTTTTACATCCGCCTTGCCGGTTTCCGAACCGTAGATGATGCTTTTGCCCACCTCCGGAGAAAAAATGAACCGGCGGGGATTGGCGGGACCCGCGTCAGCCCTGTAAGGACGATTGATGCAGGCGGACGGATTCGCAAGTAGATGCCAGCCTGCAATTTCCCGGGGATTGGGCGCGAAATGAAACGGCGGCGTAAGCCTGGCCAGGTTTTCATCCCGTCCGTATTCCCGGATGGCGATCTCCCAGCCGTCCGGCGCCGGCTCCAGCACAAACGCAAAGCGCGAACCGAACGGACGGCTGTATGGCTTTCCCGACACAACCCGGCCGGAAAAATTTTCATTAAAACGCGGATACAAAAGACTCCTTTTCAACTGCGTCAGGGGCATTCTCTTCACCTGCTTCATTTCCCCGTCGATGCTGCCGACAACATCATGGTTCTCCAGACGCAGCCAGTATTCCCCGCAATGCGAGATTGCCCAGCCGTTGCCTGCTTTCGCTCCCGGGCCGTTGATCGCCAGAATCCAACTGGTGCCCACCGGAAACATATCCATGGCCGGCCGGCAATGCATGCCGTCTCCCATTTGAATGGTCATTCCCGAATCCAGAATGCCGCCTTTGAGCGTTTCTAAAACCAGAACATCCATGGCCGGAGATTTACCCGGATGATGACGGATAATTTTTCCGATGATCACCAGAGGGGCATCCCGCGCCACGGAAAGAAAGGGACCCTTCCAGATGCAGGAGCAGGCGTCGACGAAGGACGGCATCAACGCGAGGAGCATGAAAACCAGCATCACCACTCCAATGATTTTCTTTTCAGGGTTTTCCATATCCTTCCAGATAAACATACGGTTGCTCCTCCATATCTTTCGCAATGCAGGAAATCAGCGGGTTGTTGAAGGACAGGGCCTTTTCCAGAGCTTCCCTGTATTTGACGGCCAGAACAGGCCAGAGACCTTTTTCCTGTCCGGCTTTGGCCGCTTCATAACCCGCCCGGAAACGGTGGGCCTTGAACAAATAAAGAAACGCCGCGATGGGCGTTCCGGAACGCTTCCGCAGCCAGTTGTCGGCAAAGTTGGCTTCGTTCAGAGGATTTTCGCTCATTCCCTCCCACTCGACGTAAAGCGGCAAACCCCGGGCAAAGGCTTCCGCTTCCGCGCGGGTTTTTTCACCCATCATCACCACAATCTGCTCGCGCAGATTTCGCCGTCGGTAATCCAGCGCATTTTCCGGCCCTGATGGCGCTTTGGCTGTCAGGAGAAAGGACTTTGGAGGTATGGCCTTCAGATATTTTTGAAAACATTCAGTCCGGTTGACCATACTGCTCCCGCCGATTTCCTTCAGACCGGGCATGCCGAAAAAAACAATGGATGATAAAATCGGATCAGGCGGCTGCGCCGTTGTTTGCCCAACCGAACCGCAGCACAACATCAGGACAATGACAATGCCGCATGAGATGATTTTAAGGTCTCTCATAACCGCCCTCTTCTTTTTTATTAGTTGTTGAGTGCCACGACATCGTTAACAAAAAAATGTGCCAGTACATCGTAAACAAAGTTCTTTGACAACTGAATAGTCACCATATGTCATTCTGTGAACACCGAATCAAATTGGAGGTGTTCATGGGAGACAAGATCAAGCAGCATCGGATTTTGGCCGTGCAGCGATTCAAAAATGGCGAAAGTCCTGAATCCATCTGCACATCACTCGGCATGTCAAGGGTCTGGCTGTACAAGTGGATCAAGCGGTCTAGTGGAGAAGAACCCTCATGGTGTGAGGATCGTTCTCGCCGTCCCCTTTCGATGCCACTGCATACGCCGGCGGAAGTTGAGGAAATCGTCAAGATGATTCGCCTCAATCTCTATAACCGAGACCTATTCTGCGGTGCCCAGGCCATTTACTGGGAGATGGAAGAACTTGGCGTGAGGCCGTTGCCATCCCTCAGAACCATCAACAGGATCCTGAGCCGGAATGATCTAACCCATCGGCGAACAGGAAAATATGAA
>JAAZOZ010000380.1 GCA_012797505.1 Smithella sp.
GGATGCGGGCATCAAGCGCTGAAAATGATAAAAAATCCGGCTTCGCAAAACTTTCCGCAGCGTGAGATAAAACACATTGGTCCGGTCCAGCGTGTCACCGTGGGCCACAAAAACACGACTGGAATCCAATTCAATCGCCGCCGATTCCTCGATGACGTCCATTCCCAGAATTCCGTTAAAATATTCCCGCATGAAAAAGTCATGATTTCCCTCAAACAAATGGATGCGGACGCCGCTTTGTCGCAATTGAACCAGTCGGCGGATGACCGGCTGGAATTCCGGATAAATGCGGTCGGGACGGCAAAACCAAAAATCAAAAAAATCGCCAAGAATATACAAATCATCGATGGCCGCGTTTACACGAACCGTTTTTTCGTCGCCGGCCAGTGACCTGATCCTGCCTTCCCCAAGCTCCGTCAGGAAACGGACCAGCAGGCCGTATCGCTCGTCTGTCGAACGCTTCAAATGGGCATCGGATAGAAAAACAACTTTCATTGTCAAATTCTCAAAAAATCTCCAATCGGCCTTCTTGTGCGCAACCATGATGGATTTTACAGCGTCTGTCAAATAAAATTCGTGAGTAATTGATTCTTGTTTTGTCCGGTGTTTTTTGCTAACTTTCCCAAAACGTGGATTTACGGGCCTAAAAGGAAATACCGTGCAGAACAAAAACATGAGCAGCAGCCGAACCGCCGTTTCACGCGCCAGAGAAGTTCTGAAAATCGAAGCGCAGAGCATTTTGAGTCTGGTTCATAAGATTAACGGGAACTTTTCCCGCGCCGTCGATTTGATCTTTCAGTGCAAGGGGCGCGTCATCATCACGGGCATCGGCAAATCCGGCCTGATCGGGCGGAAAATCGTCGCCACGCTGACCAGCACGGGCACACAGGCGCTTTTCCTCCATCCGGTGGAAGGCATTCACGGCGACCTGGGCATCGTCACCAAAAAAGACATTCTGCTTGCCATTTCCAACAGCGGCGAAACGCGGGAGCTGCTGCCGATCATCAGCTCTGTCAGAAAAATCGGCGCGCCGATCATCTCCTTCACCGGCGTTCTCAAATCCACCCTGGCCCAAAACAGCGACATCGTCATTGACGTGTCCGTGGAAAAGGAAGCCTGCCCTTTCGGCCTGGCGCCGACCTCCAGCTCCACCGCCGCGCTGGCCATGGGAGACGCGCTGGCCATCGCGCTCATCGACAAAAGGAAATTCAGGGAAAAGGATTTTTACAAGTTCCACCCCGGCGGTTCCCTGGGCGCAAGACTTCGGGCAACGGTCCGGGACGCCATGATCACGGGGGACAGAATCCCGCGTGTGATCACCGGAACACCGGCCCGGCAGGCGATCGAAGTGATCGACCGGATGAATGTCGGATTCGTGCTGGTGACGGATAAAAAGAACCACCTGATCGGAATTCTGACCGACGGCGACGTACGCCGGATGGTCAGCCGGGGTTCGTCCTTTGACGGGCTTACGATTGACCGGGTCATGACGGCAAATCCCAAAACCATCGATGAAAAAGCGTCCCTGGCGGAAACCGTCGAGTTCATGCAGAAAAAAGAAATCACCTCTCTGGCCGTGGTCAATGAAAAGAAAGCATTAAAAGGCTACGTCCACCTGCACGATATTTTCGGCCGGGGCGGCTCGGTCAATATATCCCTGGCCTGAACGGTTTTAAGTAAAGCATGCCGGCCGGTCCCACAAAAACAGCCGGCCGGTTTATTTAAGGGAGAACTTTGCATCATTACACTTTTGTCATCCCGAGGAGCGAAGCGACGTGGCGATCTCTTCCAATATCAAACGCTTATGAGATCGCCTCACTTTGTTCGCAATGACTTAAGAGACATTATGCAAAGGGTTCTAACGGATTGCTGCTTTTTGATGAGGATGTCTTTTTATGGCCCTGTACGAATTTGAAGGGAAAAAACCACGGGTTCCGTCCGATTCTTTTGTTCACCCCACGGCCGTTTTAATCGGCGACGTCCGCCTCGGGCACGAATGTCTGATCGCGCCGGGCGTTTCCATCCGTGCGGACTTCGGCCCGGTCATCATCGGCGACCGATCCAGCGTGCAGGACAATTCCGTCATTCATGTCTATCCCGGTTCCGAGTCCGTCATCGGCAATGACGTCACCGTGGCGCACGGCGTCATCCTGCATGACGTCCACATCCACGATCGATGCATGATCGGCATCGGCGCCATTATCCTCTTCAATGTTGTTTGCGAGGAAGACGTTTTCGTCTCCGTGGGATCGATGGTTCCACGAGGCATGCGCGTTCCCGCCGGCAAAATCGTCGCCGGCAATCCCGCCAAAATCACGCGGGATGTGACGGACAAAGACAAAGCGACCGCGAAAGACGGCATCGAAGCCTACCGTTACCTCTGCCGGCAATACCTGGCCACCATGAAAACCATCTCGGAATCGCTATAAGAGATTCTTTTTCCTGGCCTTGATCAGCAAAACGGTTGACAACAAGCGGGGCATCAGCCTCGCATCCAGCCAGGCCAAAACCGCGTAGAACCGGTTCATTACCTGAGAGCTTTGAATAACGGCCATTTTTGTCATTTCGACCGAAGGGAGAAATCTTCAACAAACGGCCATCCTTAAGATTTCTCGTCGCTCACGCTCCTCGAACCGACATTTTTCAAAGCTCTCATTTCGGTCCCTTTTCGTCATACCGACGAAGGCCGGTATCCAGTAATTACAATAAGTTCTGGACTCCGACTTTCGCCGGAGTGA
>JAAZOZ010000381.1 GCA_012797505.1 Smithella sp.
CCCACCGCCTTGTCCACCGGAGCGCCGGACACTTCAATGCCCGCCACTTTCTCTTCCGCACAGACCCGGAGGTACATCTGATGATGACCCGCCGTGATGCGCACGGATGGAAGAATGGTGACTCCCACCATGAATGGTTTGTCGGTCAATTTCCGAGTCTCCCGGATAGCGTTGCGGAAATCCTCTTCTTTTTCATAATTTCCCGCGGTAAGATTTCCCATCCCCCCCGCGTTGGAAACCGCCGCGGCGAGCGTCGGTTTACAAAGCCACATCATCGCCCCACAAATAATGGGGTACTTGATCCCAAACATCTCGGTGATTGCCGTTTTCATTTGAATCCTCCTTTAGTATTTCAACCTGCCATGCGTGATTCATCCGGTCACCCAAGCGGCGCTCCGGATTTTTGTCTTGCTTCCCGTCACGCGCAGGGATGAGACGAAAACACTGCGTTCCCCGGCAGGAAATCAACCGTTTCGCCGAGGGATATTCCTTCCATCTTTCCAAAGTATTTCGGAAACTCCGTCGCCAGCCAGAATTCCGACGCGCAAACCTTGCCGTAATAGAAAGCCGCCTCCGCGTCCCGCGCCAGAACTTCCGTCAGGGCTTCCCCTTTCGCGCCGGCCGTAAGCGCGGAAAGCTTCGGACGCGCCAGCGTCAGACACCACAGATGCATCCAGGCGAGCATCAGGTCGAAAAAGGCCCTTCGCAGGGGATCAACGTTTAAAAGCAGCGTGTGGTATCGCCCCTCATCCATATGCTTTTTCATGGTATCTAAAATGGAATCCATCCGTTGGAGTCCCTCAAGGAGCATATTGCGGTAAACGTCGTCCACGATGCCGGATGCGTTTTCGATCGTCTGGTATATCCTTGATTTCAACACCTTGTAATTCTTCCGATCCGCATTCAACAGGATCTTCCTCATGACCAGGTCCAGGGACTGAATGCCGTTGGTTCCTTCGACGATGCTCAGAACCTTGCAGTCCACCGCAAGCTGCTCCACGGGATAATCCGAGCAATAGCCATAGCCCCCGTGAACCTGGATGGCTTCGGCGGTGATCTGCCATGCATTTTCCGAATTGCCCGCCTTGATCAGGGGAATAAGAATATCGACGATAGACCGAGCTTCCCGGCTTGCTTCTCCCTCGAGCAGATTGGACAGATCGATCTGCATAGCCGCATAATAGGAGAGCATCCGCTGTGCCTCGACGAGAGCTTTCATTCCCATCAGCATTCTCGTAACGTCGGGATGTTCAATGATGGGCACTTTGGGAGCGGCCGCCTCGAACATTTTGCTGAAGTGAACGCCCTGCAGCCGGGTGCGCGCGTAATCCACGGCATACTGCAAGGCCGCGGAGGAACCTCCCAGCGCCATGATGCCGACCTCAAGCCTTGTTTCATTGAGCATCTGAAACATGATATTCATTCCGCGGCCCCGTTCGCCCAGCAGATACCCCGTACAGTTTTCATTATCCCCGAAGGACATGGCGCAGGTCGCCGATCCGTGGGCGCCCATCTTGTGTTCCACGCCGGTGCAGAACACATCGTTCCTTTCTCCCAGGGATCCATCCTCGCGGACCAGATACTTGGGAACGATGAAAATGGAAATTCCCCTGGTTCCCGGCGGATCCCCTTCAATGCGGGCCAGGACCGGATAGATGATCTGGCGGGTAATGTCCTGGTCTCCGTTGGTAATGAAACACTTCTGCCCGGTAATTCGATACGTTCCATCGGGCTGCAAGATGGCTTTTGTTTTCAAAGCCCCCACGTCGGAGCCCGCCTCCGGTTCCGTCAGGCACATGGTTCCGCCCCATTCACCGGAAAGGAGTTTTTGCACGTAGAGGGACTTCTGCTCCGGAGTCCCGAAACTGCGGATTAAATGAGCGGCCCCGTGCCCCAGCATGAAAAAGAGCATCAACGCTCCGCCGGCCCCGCAGAATATCTCCCACGTACACGACTGGATGGCGAGGGGCATCCCCGCCCCTCCGATTTCCTGGTCGTCGGCAATGCTCAGGAATCCCGCATCACAAAGCGCCCTGGCCGCGTCGGAATACCCCGACGGCAATCGAACCGATCTGGTTTGCGGATCATAGCGGCACCCTTCCCTGTGCCCGGTCACATTCGCCGGAAAGACCCATTGGGCCGCAATCTTTTCGGCCAGTCGGATCGTCTCCTCATAAACGTCGCCGTCAAAATTTTCAAAACGCCGGAAGCGGTTCATTTTGTCCACTTCCAGAAATTCGAACAGGGTGAAGCGCAAATCACGATGATCCACGAGATATTTCTGCATTACAGATTCTCCTCCACGGGAAACGTCGGCCACAGGGTTCGTTTGGTTGCGGTCCTCTGCGTATGGCCTTTACACAGCCGACCCGTCGGTCACGCTTTATAAAATTTCTGGACCAATTTAAAAAACTCGCCTGAAAAAACCATGATGGTCTGATTCCGGTTTTCAAGGTTCACGGCCGCCTCCAGCGAGGGAGCATGGAGGTTTTCATTCAGAACGCGCTTCGTCAGTTTCAAGCCCCCCTCGCTCTTGCCCACCATGGACCTTGCGTAGAAAAGCGCTGCTTCCAGAAGATCCTCCCGCGGGACCAGCTTGTTGACAAGGCCTATTCTTTCCGCTTCCTCCCCGCCGATCTTCCTGCCGGTGAAAAGAATATCGGAGGCGTGCGCGAGCCCTACCAGCCGGGGCAGCAAAAAGGAACAGCCCAGTTCCCCGCCGGAAAGCCCGATATTAATGAAAGAGGCTACAAAAAAGGCTTCCTTGCAGGCCACCCGGATATCGCTGGCCAGCGTCATGGAAAATCCGCCTCCGGCGGCCGGCCCGTTCACGGCCGATATAATAGGCTGGGGAATCCTTCTCATGCCCAGAATCAGAGCGGCGTAACGCTCCTGCACAAATTTCAGGAATCTCTCCGGATCCGCAAACGCTTCGGACTCCTTGTAGATCACGGCGTCATTGAGATCGGCTCCCGAAGAATACCCCTTGCCGGCGCCCGTGAGGATGAGGACCCGGATGGAATCCTCCCCGGACAAGACCTCAAACAGTCTTTCGAAGTCGCCCAGCATATCCAGATTAATGGCGTTGAGCTGCCCGGGACGGTTCATTGTCACCACGCCGATGCGCGGCTCTTTTTCTTCAAAGAGCAATGTCTTGAATTCCGGCATCAACGTACTCATGATTCTTTCTCTCTCTTTTTCCTGTCCAACTCCCTCAATTCGCGGCGCATGATCTTGCCGATCGCGCTCTTGGGAAGTTCATCAATGAATTCCACTTCCGTAGGAACCTTATAAGCCGTCATTCTCTCTTTGCAGAAGGCTGTCACCTCCTGTTTCGTCAGCGTCTCTCCGGCCTTGACCACAATGTAGGCTTTTACGGTTTCCCCCCGATACTCGTCCGGGATCCCGATGCAGCAGGCCTCGCTGATCTTGGGATGCTCAAAGAGAATTTCATCGATCTCCTTGGGGAAAATATTGAAGCCGCTCGCAACGATGACGTCTTTTTTGCGGTCTGAAATGGTCAGGTATCCCTCATCGTCGAAGTATCCGATGTCTCCGGTGTAAAACCATCCATCCCGAAGGGAATTGGCTGTTTCTTCCGGTTTTTTATAGTACCCGGACATCACCTGGGGACCTTTGATGCAGATTTCACCCGCTTCACCGATGGGAAGTTCCGTTACGCCTTTATCAACATCCACGATTTTCATATCGGTGTTGGGAAGCGGAAGTCCCACCGTCCCGATTTTTACCTTCCCGCCCCAGGGAGTGGTGGTGGCAAACGCCGTATTCTCGGTAGCGCCGTAGACATCGTAGATGATGGCCCCGTGGAGATCTTTCAGCTGCTTCAGGGTGTTTTCCGGCAGGGGCGCCGCCCCGCCGAAATATCCCTTGACAAAAGAAAGATCCATCGTCCGGAATTTTTGATTGCCCAGAAGAGCCGTATAAATCGTCGGCACGCCCGTGAGGAAGGTCGGATGAAACTTTTCCAGCATTTCGACGATCACGCCCGGCTCCGGCTTCGGGATCAGCGTACAGCCCCAGCCGTTCCAGATGGGAAGATTCTGGCTGACGGAATACCCGGCGGAATGAAACACGGGATAGATCCCCGTGAGATTCTGGTATTGGCCCTTCAGGTCGGGAAACCAAACGGAAAACTGCTGGACGACCGATGAGATGTTGGCATGGGTCAGCATGGCGCCCTTGCTGACGCCGGTCGTTCCCCCGGTATAGATCAGCGCGGCCAGCGAATCCCACTTGGCCTTGTTTTCCACCGGTGTGTCCGGATACCGGCCAATCAAATCCATGAATTCATAAACGTCCGGCTGCGGTTCAACCTTTCGGAACATTGCTTTTTTAACATAGGGGAACAGCTGCTTTTTGGGAAAGGGCAGGTAGTCGCTGATGTGGCAGGTGATGATTTTTTTGATCTTGGTTTCGCTTTTGATCTTGAGGGCCCGGGGGAGCAGCAGATCCAGCGTGACCAGGACGGTGGCATCCGAATCGTCGAGTTGGTGGGTTAATTCCCGCTCCGTATAAAGCGGATTGTTCATGGCGGTCGCGGCCCCCGCCCGATAGGTGGCATGGTCGGCAATGATCATCTGCGGGATGTTGGGCAGGAGCATCGCCACCTTGTCCCCTTCCCGCACGCCGATGTCGATCAATGCCCTTGTGAACCGGTTGACCAGTTTCTCGAGCTGCCGGTAGGTAATTTTTTTACCCATGTAGATCATGGCAACTCTTTCAGGATAGGTGGCGGCCGTTCTCGTCAGGGCCTCCGCCATGGTGATCTTTTCCACAGTAATTTCGGCAGGAACACCTGAAGCATAGGATTTGTGCCATATTCTTTCAAAAGACATATTGATCCTCCTTCTCCTTTGTTTTGTTTACCAGTTCTTCAGCTCATTCTTTTCGGCCC
>JAAZOZ010000060.1 GCA_012797505.1 Smithella sp.
GATTTCATTTCGCTTCGCGAGCGGGATTTCGTTCGAGCGGCCCGGGCCATCGGCGCAAATGACGCAAGGATCATTTTTCTGCACATTCTGCCCAACTCGCTGGCCTCCATACTGGTGGCCGCCACCCTGGGCATTGCCGGGGCAATCCTGACGGAGTCGGCGCTGAGCTTTCTGGGCATCGGCGTGCAGCCGCCGACGCCGAGCTGGGGGAATATTCTGACGGCGGGCAAAGACAATATCGATATTGCCTGGTGGTTGTCGCTGTACCCGGGGCTGGCCATTCTCGTCACGGTGGTCGGCTATAATCTGCTGGGCGAAGGGATCCGTGACGCGTCCGATCCGCGATTGAAAAGATGACCGGCCCGGTCCGTTGTCCCGAATGCCGGGGGCTTGATTATGTCTGCAAAATGTAATAGGAGACCGCAACGGTCGCGGATGGTATGACCGTGTAACGTTGCCGAACTGTTCAGGAGGATCGAAATGTCCAAAAGAGTAAACCCGGAATTGTTGAAAATTGACCGCAGAATCATTGCGCGCAAGCTGCTGATCGGAGAGTTGTCGGAAAAAGATCTGTCCAGCCTTTTAAAAAAGCTTCCCGATGTTTCGGAGAACGCCGAAGAAATTCAGATTTCGTCCAGCGAAAAGTAGTTATGCTGATCGATTCCCATGCCCACCTGGAGATGAAGGAGTTCGATCCCGATCGATCCGGCGTGATTGAACGCGCCCGGGCGGCGGGCGTTGACTGTATCGTGACGGTGGGAACCAATCCGGACTTGAGCCGCAAGGCGCTGTCCATTGCCCGCCGGTATGAAAACATTTATTCAACCGTCGGCATCCATCCCCATGATGCGGCCGGAGCCGATGATTCGTCGCTGGACGCCCTGAAGAAGCTGGCGCAGGACCCGAAGGTGGTCGCCTGCGGCGAGATCGGCCTGGATTATTTTCGCAATCTTTCCCCACGTGAAAAACAGACGGAAATGTTTGCCAAACAGCTGGATTTGGCCGGTGAGCTGAACCTGCCGGTGATCATCCATGACCGAGAAGCGCATGATCAGGCGCTGAAAATGGTGAAAGCCTCCGGCATCCGCTCGGGGGTCTTTCACTGTTTTTCCGGCGACTGGGCCATGGCCAGGCAGTGCATCGATCTCGGTTTTTATATTTCCGTGCCCGGCGTTGTCACCTTTGACAAGTCCAAAGTGCTGCAGGAGGTTGTCCGGCAGGCGCCGATCGATTGGATGCTTCTGGAAACGGACTGTCCCTATCTTGCACCCGTTCCCCATCGCGGCAAGAGAAACGAGCCGTCTTTTCTTGTCCATACCGCGCGGAAAGTCGCTGAAATCAAAGGCCTTGCCTGGGAGGACGTGGCGAGAACCGCGGCGGTCAACACCCGTCGACTTTTCCGTATCGCAGGCCCGGTTTCTAAATAGCGCGGGAGAAATTCTTCAAAATCTGCTAAATGCTCTTGTTATGACCGATCCATCCGTGACATCAAAGAAAAAGGCGGTGGTGCTGCTCTCCGGCGGCGTGGATTCCGCCACTACGATGGCGATAGCGCGGAGCATGGGCTTTAACGTATATGCCTTGAGCTTCCGGTACGGTCAACGGCACATGGTTGAACTGGAAGCGGCCGCGCGCGTTGCCCGTGGAAACCGTGTGGTTGAGCACCTGACGGTCGATATCGATCTGCGGCGCATCGGCGGGTCGGCTCTGACGGCGGACATCGCCGTTCCTAAACATGGGTCGGTTGAGGAACTGGGGGGAAACATCCCCATGACCTATGTTCCGGCCAGAAACACCATCTTCCTGTCTTACGCCCTGGCCTGGGCGGAGGTGATCGGGTCTTCCGATATTTTCATCGGCGTCAATGCTCTGGACTACAGCGGCTATCCGGACTGCCGGCCTGAATATATCGAGGCATATGAACACATGGCCAACCTGGCGACGCGGGCGGGTGTGGAAGGCGGACAAAAATTGCGGATTCACGCGCCGCTGATTGCCTGGAGCAAAGCGCAAATTATCAAAAGAGGCATGGAGCTGGGCGTCGATTATTCGCTGACGCACAGTTGCTACGATCCGGATGCGGAAGGCAAGTCCTGCGGCCGATGTGATTCCTGCCTGCTTCGGCTGAAAGGGTTTCGAGAGGCGGGGCTTGCGGATACTGTTGTTTATAGACTGAAGACTGAAGACTGAAGACTGAAGGAAAGCCACCTGATGCCCTAAAGGGTGCGCGAGGTGGCGTAACAGGTACAGAGTTATAAAAACGAAGATACAGAGTTAAATCTGACAAGGTTTGAAGGCTTTTTGCCTTCGGTCTTCAGCCTTCAGACTAAAGGACTTATGTATTCCATCAAAGAAATCTTCTATTCCATTCAGGGTGAGGGATACCACGCGGGCCGTCCCGTTGTGCTTTGCCGTTTTTCGGGGTGCAATCTGTGGTCGGGCAGGGAAGAAGAACGTTCCAAATCGATTTGCAAATTTTGCGACACCGACTTTGTCGGGACGGACGGCATCAACGGAGGCGTCTATCGATCCTCTGCCGAACTGGCGCACAGGATCTCCCTGACCTGGCCGGTCAGAAAAAATAAGTCCGTTCGTCCTTTTGTGGTCTGCACGGGCGGCGAGCCTCTGTTGCAGCTGGATCACGCGCTGATCAGCGATTTGCATGAGGAAGGCTTTGCCATTGCCGTGGAAACCAGCGGCACGATCCCCGCGCCCGCCGGGATCGACTGGCTCTGCGTCAGTCCGAAAGCCGGCACTCCACTGAAGCAAACGGCCGGGGACGAACTAAAACTGATTTTTCCGCAGGCGGGCGCCGAACCGCACCGGTACGCGCGTTTGGCGTTCCGGCATTTTTTTCTGCAGCCGATGGATGGTCCGGACAGGGAAGAAGCCACCAGGCTGGCGCTGGCATATGTTTTGGCGCACCCCCGGTGGCGGATCAGCCTGCAGTTGCATAAAATCCTGGGGGTTCGATAAGCATGATGGAAATCTTTAAAGTCTTTACATTCGACGCGGCGCACTGGCTCCCCCGCGTGCCCGAGGGCCACAAATGCGCGAAGATGCACGGCCATTCTTTTCGTGTCGAAATTCACATCCGGGGGAAAGCCGGTTCGGACAGCGGTTGGGTCACGGATTTTGCCGAGATCGCCGCCGCTTTTGAACCGCTCCTGGAGCAGCTGGATCATAAAAATTTAAACCGGATCGAGGGTCTGGAAAATCCCACCTCGGAAAATCTTTGCCGCTGGATCTGGGTGCGTCTGAAACCCGTCCTGCCGCAGTTGTCCCGGATTGTCCTTCAGGAAAGTCCGGAATCCGGGTGCATTTACGAAGGGGAAGATGAAGCGCAGCCGTGAATTTAATCCGTTGCTTTTTAACGGTGAATGTACTACTTTTTCCCCGCGGGGTGCCGCGATTTCGAGAGCTTTGAAAAATGTCATTTCGAGGAGCGTGAGCGACGAGAAATCTTCATGACGGCCGTTTGTTCAAGATTTCTCCCTTCGGTCGAAATGACAAAAATGGCCGTTATTCAAAGCTCTCATTTCAAGTCGCGGCTGAGAATATACCCTTTGAACCTGACCCGGATAATGCCGGCGTAGGGAGTGGCGGCATCTATTCATTCATCAAGAGCCATGTCCTTTGCAGGCAAAAGGGTATGGTTTTTTTTATTTTGGATGATCCATGATTCAGAACATTGTTATTGTCAGCGGGGGGCGTCTCGGAAACGTGGATTTTTTTCGCAGGAAATTGAACCAGACGGGCGATTTCCTGCTGATCTGCTGCGACGGAGGCGCGCGCCATCTGGTGGGCACCGGACTGGCGCCGGATGTTCTGATCGGCGACATGGATTCTCTCTTATTGGAACAACTGGAGCTTTATGAACAACAGGGCGTGAAAGTAATCCGTTATCCGGCCGGCAAGGACTTTACCGATACGGCGCTGGCCCTGGATTACGCCCTGGGACTGGAGCCGCAGAGGATTCAGATCTGGGGAGCGCTGGGCGGAAGAGTCGATCACGCCCTGGCCAATTTGTTTTTGCTGGTCCGGGCCAAAGAAGCGGGCATCGCCGCCTGCCTGCTGGATGAATACGGTGAAACTTTTGTGCCCGTTCATGAGGCGGTCTTTGAAAATGCGGAAGGCTGTCTCTTGTCCCTCCTGGCGCTTTCTTCCCGCGTGGAAGGCGTCACGCTGGAGGGATTCGCTTATCCACTGGAAGAAGGAACGCTCGAACTTTCCGAATCCCGCGGCGTGAGCAACATCATTGTCGCCAAACGGGCCCGCATTCATGTCCGCTCGGGTCATCTGCTGGTTGTTCGTTACTGGCAAAAAGATGTCTTTCCGGAGGCGGACTGAATGGGGAAGCCGATACGGGTTTTATGCATTGGCGGATCAGACTCCGGAGGCGGAGCGGGAATTGGTGCGGACCTGAAAGCGGTTCATGCCTGCGGTTGTTATGCGGTATTCGCCGTGGCCGCGGTGACCGCGCAAAATTCACGGGGGGTGCAGTCTGTTTTTCCGGTGCCGCCGAAATGGATTGCGGCGCAGCTGGATTCGGTGCTGGGGGATATCGGCGCGGATGCGGTCAAAACCGGCATGCTCATGACCCCGCAGGCGGTGGATGCTGTTGCGAAAAAGATTGAGCAGTACCGGCTCAAAAATGTCGTGGTGGATCCGGTGATGATCGCCAAGGGCGGACGCGCCCTGATGACAAACCGGGCAAGGCAGACGCTGGTGAAAAAGCTGCTTCCGCTGGCGGACGTTGTGACGCCGAATATTCCCGAAGCTGAGTTTTTGTCGCGCATGAAAATCCGTTCCGTGGAGGACATGAAAGAAGCCGCCGCCGTCATTTTGGATCTGGGGGTGAAAAAAGTGGTGGTCAAGGGGGGGCATCTCCCCGGGAGAAGGCCGGAAGGCAGCGTGGATATTCTCTATGACGGCAAGCAATATAACGAGTATGCGGCAAAATGGATACGAACCAACAATACCCATGGGACCGGCTGCACCTTTGCTTCGATTCTGGCGTCCCATCTCGCGCGGGGCGAAAACATTTATCACGCCGTGGCGCAGGCGAAAATCATGACGGCGCAGGCTATTCAATATTCACTGCCCCTGGGGAGAGGTCATGGTCCGGTGAACCTTTTGGGCATATGGCAGGAAAAGGTAAGGAGAAAAAAGCAATGACACAGTTGGAAAAAGCCCGTCAGGGCGTGATTACCGGGGAGATGACGCTCAGCGCGGTTCAGGAAGGCGTTTCGCCGGAGTACATTCGTCAGGGGATCGCTGACGGAACCATCGTGATTTGCCGCAACGTGAACCACACGGCCATTCGGCCGCTGGCGATCGGCCTTGGGCTGCGCACCAAGGTCAACGCCAATATCGGAACGTCCAAAGACCATAATGATTTGAATCTGGAGCTGGAGAAGTTATCCGTGGCGATTGCGGCAGGGGCGGATGCCGTGATGGATCTGTCCACGGGCGGCCATTTGGCGGACATTCGCAAAGCCGTTATGGAAAAATCCACGGTCGCCATCGGCACGGTGCCGATTTATCAGGCGGCGGTAAAGATGCTCGAAGAAAAGAAAGCGATTTCCGATATGACGTCGGATGACCTGTTTGCGGTGATCGAGGAAAACGGCCGGGACGGCGTCGATTTTATCACCGTGCATTGCGGAGTGACCCGCCAAAGCGTGGCCGCCGTGGAGGCGCAGGGCAGGGTGCTGGGCATTGTCAGCCGGGGCGGTTCGATGACGGCCAACTGGATGCGCTGCAACGGCCGGGAAAACCCTCTGTACGAGGAATATGACCGGCTTCTGGACGTCGCGCGCCGCTATGACATGGTGCTGAGCCTGGGAGACGGCCTGCGGCCCGGGGCCATTGCCGACGCGACCGATCAGGGACAGGTTGCCGAGTTGATCCTCCTGGGGCAATTGGCGACCCGCGCCCGGGCCGCGGGCGTGCAGGTCATGATTGAAGGCCCCGGACACGTTCCGATTGCCGACGTGGAAGCGAACATCAAACTGCAGAAGAAAATCTGTCAGGGGGCTCCGTTTTATGTTCTGGGGCCGCTGCCGACGGACATTGCGCCCGGCTACGATCATATCACGTCCGCGATCGGCGGCGCGATTGCCGGCGCCGCCGGCGCCGACTTTCTGTGCTATGTGACGCCGGCCGAACATTTGCGGCTGCCTTCGCTTTCCGACGTCCGCGACGGCGTGATGGCCGCGCGGATCGCGGCGCATATTGCCGATATTGCCAAAGGCGTTCCGGGTGCTTTTGAGCGGGACCGGAAAATGTCCGAGTGTCGCAGGAACTTTGACTGGCAGGGGCAGGTGGATGTGTCCATCGATCCGGAAAAAACATCCGCGCTCCTGGAAAAGAGCAAAAGCGCGGAGGAGGAAGGCTGCACCATGTGCGGTGAATTCTGCGCGATCAAACTGGGAAAGAAATAGACCAAGTCATCACGAGGAAGCAAGATTGATCCGGACGGCGGACGATCATTCCATCGAAAAGCATCGCGGCGCGAAGCGGGTTGTCGAAGGTCTGCGGCGGGCGGGTTTTGAAGCCTATTTTGTCGGAGGCTGCGTTCGGGATTATGTTCGCGGCGTGTCTCCCGGCGACTACGACATCGCCACATCCGCCCTGCCGGATCAGGTCATCCGTCTTTTTGAACGCACCGTTGCCGTGGGCGCCAAATTCGGCGTGGTGGTGGTCCGCGAGGGCGGTTTTTCCTACGAAGTGGCGACTTTTCGCAGCGACGAGGGGTACGAAGACGGACGCCGCCCCACGCAGGTGCGCTTTTCATCGGCCCGGGAAGACGTCCTGCGGCGGGATTTTACGATCAACGGCCTGTTGATGGATCCTGAGACGAACGCCATCATCGATTACGTAGGCGGCCGCGCCGATATCGGAAAGAAAATGATCCGCACCATCGGCGATCCAGGGGTTCGTTTCAATGAAGACCATTTAAGAATGCTGCGGGCAATCCGCTTTGCCGCTAATCTGGATTTTCATCTCGATGACGGCGTCCGGGACGCAATTGCGCGCCATGCGGTGAAAATCCGGGAAATCAGCGCCGAGCGCGTACAGGAGGAATTGAATAAAATCCTCACAAGGAGCGGAGCGCGCAGGGGGTTGGAATGGATGGCCGAGACGGGCCTGCTGAAGCAAGTTCTGCCGGAAGTGGACCGGATGCGGGGGGTCGCGCAGCCGCCCCGTTTTCATCCGGAAGGCGATGTCTGGCGACATACACTGATCATGATGGAGATGCTGTCGGGAGAAGGCAAACCCGAAGCGGATGCGGCACTGGCCTGGGGAGCGCTTTTGCACGACGTCGGCAAGCCCGTCACAAGGACGGAAGACGAAAACGGCGTGCATTTTTACGGGCACGTGAAGCGGGGAGAATCCATTGCTGACGATGTGATGCGTCGGCTGCGGTTCTCACGAACTCTCCGGGAAAAGGTTCTGGACCTGATTGGCCGGCACATGGCTTTTATGAACGTGCAGAAAATGCGGCCCGCCCGCTTGAAGCGATTTTTGCGGATGCCGAATTTTCATCTGCATCTGCAGTTGCACCGGCTGGATTGTCTGGCCAGCCACGGGATGCTGGACCATTATGAGTTCTGTCGGGAGCAGCTGCAAAAGGCGGAGCCGGAAGAGCTGCATCCGCCGCGTTTGCTGACGGGAGATGATCTTCTGGCGATGGGGTACGCTCCGGGAAAACGGATGGGCGAAATGCTGCGGGCGCTGGAGGAAGAGCAGCTGGAAAACAGAATTCATGACAGGGAAGAAGCGATGGCGTTTGTGCAAAACCGCTGGAAAGTGTAACACGGCGTCGCGTGGAATAAGGGAAGATGAAAAAAATCTGCTTCAGACTGGCGGTTCTACTGCTGATGGGGTTGCTGATGCAGGCCTGTGCGGGCCGCGAAGCAAAAGTGTATCCCGCCGCGCCCAAGCCGCAAAAAAAACGGCTGGCGGCGATGGGGCACACGATTCAGGCGGGCGCTTTCGCCCGGGTGGAAAATGCCGTGCGTCTGACGGAGAAGCTCAAAGGTCAGGGACTGCCCGCTACTTACTTCAGGGCGGCCGACGGATTGTTCAAGGTGAGGTTCGGAAACTTTACGACGAAGGAGTCGGCGCTGCTCCGCGCGCAGTCGCTCAGGCAGGCGGGCGTGATTGAAGAATACTATATCGTATTGCCGGAAGATTCCGCGGCGGCCAAACGCAGCCAATACGGAACGGATTATTTGCGGGAGTCGCTGGTGAAAACCGCTCACGATTTTATCGGCGTGCCGTATCTGTGGGGCGGCATTTCCGCCGACAGCGGCTTTGACTGCAGCGGACTGACCATGACGGTCTATCAGCTCAACGGTCTGGATCTGCCGCGGCATTCACGAACGCAGTATGACGCGGGAGATTCGATTGCGCGGGAGGATCTGCAGAAAGGCGATCTGGTATTTTTCGACACGCGCGGACGCGGAAAAGTTTCGCATGTGGGCATTTACATCGGCGCCGGCAGGTTTATTCATGCGCCGTCCAGCGGAAAAAAAATCCGCATCGACGCGCTCTCCTCCGATTACTATGCCCGGCGCTTCGTCGGAGCGAAAACATATCTCTGATCCGAAGAGCCTGAAAGCCTCTTCATTAAAGGGTTTCACGGCTTCCTCCCGTTGCGTATTTTACCGCGGCGCTCTTGCCAGAATTATTTTCACAGTCTTTTCATCCGAAAAATCTTTTTTAAAAAATAAAAAAAGTAAAGATTTATTATAGTTTTTGTTGACCGAAAGAAAAAAATAAAGTAATATTAAGCCACATTTGTAAGGTGACGGATTCTGCAAGGAAGAAGTAAACTCAATTAAAGGAGGCTAAACCCAATGGCAGCAACAGCAAAGAAAGTCGTGAAGAAGGCCGCAGCAAAGAAACCGGCAGCGAAAAAGAAAGTCGTGAAGAAGGCCGCAGCAAAGAAACCGGCGGCGAAGAAAAAAGTTGCGGCAAAGAAGCCTGCGGCGAAAAAGAAAGTCGTGAAGAAAGCAGCCAAGAAGTAATACTGATCGGCCATCCACATTTAAAGAGCAGGAGGACGCAAGTTCCCTGCTCTTTAAATATTTACTCCGTTCCATTCTTTTCTGATGACCTTCTGCGTTCAGAGGGGATTCATCATCCGAGAATTCATTTTCAGCATTGACAGCGGCAGCATCGGTCCGGGGGCGTTTGTGATGAACGGATCACGAGCTGGCTATTGACAGAAACCGCAAAGCGACATATATCGGAGCCGGAAAAATTACAGGAGAAAAGGCAGATTCCATGTTGGAACTAAACAAAGTGTATTTCACCGTATCCGACAGTGAGGGAAGCGGCGGTGTGCGCAACATTATTGACGGGATTGACTTCACGTTTGACGACGGGAAATTTTATGTGATCACCGGGCCCAATGGCAGCGGCAAGACCACATTGGCAAAGTTAATCATGGGCATCAACCCGCTGTCCAGCGGCGACATTCTTTTCAATGGACGAAATATTTCCACCCTGTCGATCACGGAGAGGGCCAAAGCCGGCATCGCGTACAGCTTTCAACAGCCCGCCCGCTTTAAAGGCATTACGTTTCGTGATTTGCTGACGGTGGCCACCGGCATTGAAGATGAAAGCAAGCTGCTGGAGATTCTCGGCCGGGTGGGCATTTGCCCCCTGTCCTTTCTGGATAAGGAAGTGGATGCCAGGCTGTCCGGCGGTGAAATCAAAAAAATTGAGCTGGCGACGACCATTGCCGCCAATCCCAAACTGGCGATTTACGATGAGCCGGACACGGGAATCGATTTATGGACGATCGGCCCGATGGTGAGTCTCCTGAAAAAGGAGCTGGCTGAAAATTGCACCACCACCATCGTGGTCAGCCATAATAAAGCCTTTTTAGAGGCGGCGGACGTGGTGATGATCATTCATTCAGGCAAGATCGTTTATAACGGAAGCCTGGAAGGCGCCATGCCGCTTCTGGATGATTTGAGCGTCTGTACGTATCGGGACAGCTGTGAAGGAGATCGTGATGCTGGATGCTATCGATAAAACCTTATTGAAAACCGTCGCCGAACTGGAGGAATTGCCGAAAGGCGCCTACAATATACGAAAAAACGGCAAGCTGTTAAGCCGTCATGTATCGGCCAACATCAATATTGAAACCAATGCCGATGAAACCGGCATTATCGTCAAAATCAAACCGGGAACGAAAAATGAATCGGTTCATATTCCCGTCATTTTAAGCCAGGCTGGTCTGTATGACGTGGTTTATAATGCCTTCATTGTCGGCGACGACGCCGAGGTCACGATTATTGCCGGCTGCGGGATTCACTGCGGCTCGTCCGAACCGGAGGGACACGCGGGGATTCACGAGTTCAAGGTCGGGAAAAATGCGAAGGTGACGTATGTCGAAAAACATTACGCGTCCGGAGAAGGCGCGGGCCGCCGGACGCTGAACCCAACCACCAGAGTGTTTCTGGCCGAAGGCGCGCACGCGCAAATGGAATTGACGCAGATCGGCGGTGTGGATGAAGCCAACCGCATCAATGAAGCGGTTCTGGGGCCGGACAGCCTCCTGCTGATCACCGAGAGAGTTCTGACCGACGGCGAACAAACGGCTGTATCCACCAATAATATCGTTTTGAAAGGCGCGGGGAGCCGGGCCAATATGATTTCACGCTCGGTGATGAAGGGCAATTCCAAGCAGATATTTTACGCGACCATCGATGCGCAAAACAAATGCTACGGCCACATTGAGTGCGACGCGATCATCATGGACAACGGCACCAATGAGACCATGCCGTCGCTGAAGGCCGGCCATCCCGACGCGGAATTGACCCATGAAGCTTCGATCGGCAAGATTGCGAATGATCAGCTGACCAAACTGATGAGCCTGGGATTGACCTATGACCAGGCCGTGAACCGGATCATTCAGGGCTTCCTGAAATAGCCTGCCTTAAAAAAACGTATTGCCTGAATTTGCAGCATCTTCTATAATACCGCGCAAATACGATCATCCGCCGAAGGGGGTTTTATGGATAAAAGAATGAACGCACTGGCCTTTGCTTTGGAAAATGAAGAAAAGGAGCGTGAGTTTTATCTGGCCCAGGCACGGAAGACCAGGAACATGGCCGGGAAAAACATGTTCAAACAGATTGCCGATGAGGAAAAAGAACATTACGAAATGTTGAAAAAACTCCATGCGAAATGGGTGGAGAAAAAGAAATGGCCGGCCACGATTCCCCTGAAAGTGCAGCCGTCCTCAGCCGGGAGTGTGTTGCAGGGCATGTCCGGGAAAAAGTCCGCCCGCATTACCGGCACGGAAGATGAACTCAAGGCGGTCCGCACGGCGATAGATTTCGAGGCGCGCGGGGTGGCCCTGTATTCCAAGCTGGCAAAACA
>JAAZOZ010000382.1 GCA_012797505.1 Smithella sp.
AATTCATCGCGCTCCACGCAAAGGCCGATCTTCAAGACCGTGTAAGGACAATCGGCAAACCGGTGCTTTTTTTGCAGCTCCAGGATGGATTGTCCGCTTTGGTCCAGCACCTCCAGCGCCCGGATGACGCGCACGGAATCGTTGGGATTGAGACGGTCGGCCGCCAGCGGATCTCTTTTGCGCAGAAGCCCGAAAACATACGCCCTGCCGTAACGATCCCGAAGCTCCTTGTAATGCTTGCGGATATTTTCATCGACCGGCGGCGTGTCAATGATGCCCTGCAAAAGCGCGCGGATATACAGGCCTGTGCCTCCGACCACCAGCGCCGGCCTGCCCTCCCCCGCCAGCTTCGCGATGATGCCTCTCGCCTGCTCGGAATACAGGGCCGCGTTATATTCTTCGTCCGGATTCACGACGTCGATCAGATGATGCCTGACCCGGTTTCTTTCCTCGCGCGTCGGTTTGGCCGTGCCGATGTCCAGATAACGATAGACCTGCAGCGAATCCGCATTGACGATCTCCGCGCCCAGGGATTCCGCCAGTTGCAGCGCGAGGCGGGTCTTTCCCGTTGCCGTGGGCGAACCGATGACCACCAGCGGAATCCCGGGCGGCTTACTTTCGTTTGAACAATCGTTCGATTTCATAGAGGGTAAACTGCACACGAATCGGTCGTCCATGCGGACAGGTGGCGTTAAAAGGGGTTTTTTCCAGATCCCGGCACAGCGCGGCGACCTCACTCGAGGAAAGAGCAGCGTTGGCTTTGATCGCCGCATGGCAGGCCAGGGACGCCAGGATTTTCTCCTTTCGTTCCGTAAGCGAAGGCACCGCCTGGCCGTCGCTCAGTTGATCGACCAGATCGGATACCAGCCGGCGGGGTTCAACGTTCGGCAGGGCGTCGGGCATAGCCTTCACCACGACGGCGTCCCGTCCGAAGATGTCCAGTTCCAGACCGATTCCGGCAAGGAGCGGCAGGGCTTCTTCCAAAAGGCTGATCTGCGCGGGTGTCAGCGTCACCACTTCCGGCATCAACAGGGGCTGGCTTGCGGCCCGTTCCATTTCGGATGCCTTCAGGCGCTCCAGAAGAATTCGCTCATGCGCCGCGTGCTGATCCAGCAGCATCAGGCCGCCGGGGCTTCCAAACACAAGATACGTGCCGGCAAACTGCCCGAGATACGTTCGATGGTCAAACGTAATTCTTTCTTCACAGGAGGCGTCCTCAACGTGGCTGGGAACGTCCGGTTCCCCGGCGCGGGCGAACAAATCCCCGCCAATGGCCTGCTGCAGATTCTGCCGTGAAAATACGTCTTGCGGCCGATCCGATGATGCCCGGTAGGGGCTGGATCTCCAGAAGCCCGAAGAAGCGGATGCTGCCTCCCGCGGCGCGAGACGATAGGCAACCGCATCCCGGGAGGCCTGCGCGCCGGCCAGGGCGCGCAAGACCGCTCCGGACACCAGGTCATAAACGCCGCGGGAGTTTTTGAAGCGGACCTCCAGTTTGGCCGGATGCACATTGATGTCCACCTCCTCCCCCGGAAGGCGAAGAAACAGAACCGCCGCGGGAAAACGCCTCGGCTCGATCACCTGGCGGTAGGCCGCCAGAAGAGCGTGCATCATGGAATTGTCCCGGATAAAACGGGAATTGACAAACCAAAAAATACTCTTGGAATTGGACTTCGTCCAGGCCGGCGTGGAAACAAAGCCCCTCAGTTCTATGTTTTCCTTGTTTTCGGCAATCGTCAGGCGATGATCCGTGAAGTCTTTTCCCAAAATCATGGCGACGCGGTCCGCTACACCGGCGGCGGCCGGCGCCGCGAACACGACCCGTCCGTCCGCCCGGACGGAAAAGCGTATTTCAGGATGAGCCAGCGCCAGGCGGGTGACCGCATCCAGGCAGGCGCTCTGCTCGGTGGCTTCTGTCTTGAGAAACTTCCGGCGCGCCGGCACATTGGCAAAAAGCTCCGTCACCGTAATCTGCGTGCCGGGAGGAAGACCCGCCGGAGCAATTTCGGAAATCGTTCCGGCCTCAACCAGAGCCCGCGTCCCGGCCAGATCATCCGCGCGACGGGTCAGAAGCTCCACGCGGGCGACGGAGGCAATGCTGGCCATCGCCTCACCGCGAAAGCCGAACGATCCGGCATCATAAATATCATCGATCCGGACGATTTTGCTGGTGGCGTGGCGTTCAAAAACCAGCGCGACATCTTCCCTTTCGATGCCGGATCCGTTGTCCGAAACCCGAATGGAGCGGCATCCGCCTTTCTCAATCTCGACGCGGATGTCGCGGCCCCCGGCATCAATGGCGTTTTCCACCAGCTCCTTGACGATCGACGCAGGCCTTTCCACCACTTCCCCGGCCGCAATCTGGTTGGCCACTTCTTCGGATAAAACGGCAATTCGACGGGACAATATTTATATCTCCTGTGAACACAAAAAGCCGCAGCCACCAAACATTCGTGACTGCGGCCCGGTTGATTCAATCTTTCGCGGACGATTTAATCCAGCACAATCATGACGCGGCATTTTTTCATGAAAGACGCGTTTTCCGCCGAGGCGCGAATGAGCTGGGCATCGGCGTTGCTGATCACGAGATCGGACCGGCCCGCGCCGCCGGTTTTTAATCCTTTAACCGTGATCGGGCTGGCCGTGACCCGCTGATTGCTCTGCGCGGCGGTGAGATCCCGGGCATAGCCGCTCATCCCCTGCTGAACGGCATACTCGCGGTCCACATTGGCCGAACCATATACTTCCTTGCCGTCCTCGTCGTAGATGCGCGGCGACATGGCCGGACGCGCCTGAATGCCGCGGGCATCAACCACCAGTCCCGTATAGGCAACGGCAGCCGGAGGCGGAGGGGGCGCGGGCGCGGTCACCGCCGGCGCGGGGGGAGGAGCCGGCGCTTCCACAACGGGTGGGGGCGGCGGAATTTCTTTGCGCTTCTGAATGGAAATGGGAATCATGATCTTGGATAATTCGCCGTACAGCGGCATTCTCAACGTCACTTCCACGGTGCCGTCGGACAGATACTGCTGGTCAATGACTTGCGCGCCCTTGACCAGGCCTTCGACCTGCGTATTGATGACGTCGCTTTCCACGGCAAAATCCTTTACCGTCGTCCGGGAATCCACCTGAACTCCTTTGGTAATTTCCAGCAGATTACGATAGGCGTCCACTTTCGCAGCGCGCAGCGCCATGGGTCGGGCATTGATTTTGCCCAGATACCTGTCCGGCGGCGCGCCGATGCCTTTTGCTTCGATAAAGCCCGCCGACCAGTTGATCGAACCCTGGCCGACTTTTTCCACCCACTCGGACATGCTGATCGCGTTCTGGCAGAAAGCGGCGGATGTCCATACCAATAAGATACCCGTCAAAACGGTTATGGAAACGAATCTCAACTTCATATTGTCCTCCTTACATGGTTGGCGTCCAAATATTTTCTCTTCTCAAAAAGCGTTATAAAACTAACAAAATATTCTTTCCGTTGCAATAGGAATTCACTTGCCGGAGCAGGCGAAGAAAACCCCCTCGTCCGGGCAAGGTTATGCTTGAAACAAAGCGGTTTATGTGATAGGGGAGCGCTCGTATGAAGGCATTACACAAACAGATGAAATTATTCGCGGTTTAACCGCTATTTTTTTTAATGGAACAGGAGCAACAACAATATGGATTACAAAAAAACGCTGAATCTTCCCCAAACCGATTTCCCCATGAAGGCGAATCTGGCCGGGCGCGAGCCGGAAATGCTGAAAAGATGGGAAGAGATGAACATTTACCACAAGATCCGCGAGTGTGCCAAAGGCAAAAAACCCTATATCCTGCACGACGGCCCTCCCTATGCCAACGGTAACATTCATCTGGGAACGGCGCTGAACAAAATCATCAAGGATATCGTGATCAAGGCCAAAAACATGACCGGTTTCGACGGCGTATATGTCCCGGGCTGGGATTGCCATGGACTGCCGATCGAACACCAGGTGGACAAGGAGCTGGGCGGAAAAAACTCCGGCCTGTCTCAGGTGGAAAAACGCCGCGCCTGCCGCGTCTATGCGGAAAAGTATGTCGGCATTCAGCGAGATCAATTCAAGCGCCTCGGCGTTTTCGGCGAATGGGGAAACCCTTATCTGACCATGGCCTATCCCTATGAAGCCGCCACAGTCCATGAGTTCGGCAAACTGTTTCTGAACGGCAGCGTTTATAAGGGGAAAAAGCCCGTGTACTGGTGCGCCACCTGCAAGACGGCGCTGGCGGAGGCAGAAGTGGAATATGCCGACCATCATACCCCTTCCATTTATGTCCGGTTTGCCTTCACATCGGACATCGGGGCCATTCGGCCCAAACTGGCGGGGAAGAAAGTTTTCATGGTGATCTGGACGACCACGCCCTGGACGATTCCCGCCAACCTGGCCATCGCCGTCAAGGACGATTTCATCTACGCCGCCGTGAAAATCGACGACGACGTCCTGATCGTAGCCAAAGACATGCTGGATTATTGCCTGGACGCTTTCGGGCACCGCGGCAAAGCCTGTGAGATCGTCGATGAATTCAAGGGCGAAGTGCTGGAAGGACAAAAGTGCGTCCATCCCCTGATTCAGAGAAACAGCCTGCTGATTCTGGCTCCCTTCGTCACACTGGAGGCCGGCACGGGCGCCGTGCACATCGCTCCCGGCCACGGCCAGGAAGACTATGAAATCGGCTTGGAATATGGACTAGAAAACTACGCGCCGGTGGATGACGCGGGAAAATTCACGGAAGATGTCGAACATTTTGCCGGTCAGTTCGTGTTTGACGCAAACGATAACGTCATTCAGAAGCTGAAAGAAGCTGGCGCGCTTTTGGGACACGTTCCCATGCAGCATTCCTACCCGCACTGCTGGCGCTGTAAAAAGCCCATTATCTTCCGTTCGACCGAGCAGTGGTTTATCTCCATGGAGAAGAACGACCTGCGCAAAAAGGCGCTGGCGGCCATCAACGAGGTGCAGTGGATCCCCTCCTGGGGGCGCGACCGCATCTACGGTATGGTGGAAAACCGCCCGGACTGGTGCATTTCCCGACAGCGGCTGTGGGGCGTTCCGATCACGATTTTCTACTGCGCCAAATGCAAAAACGAACTGCTCACGCAGGACATCCTCAACCACCTGGTGTCGATGGTGGAAAAAAACGGCGCGGATGTCTGGTTTGAAAAAGAGCCGAAAGACCTGATGCCCAAACACACCACCTGTCCTCACTGCCGGTCAACGGAGTTCACCAAGGAGGTCAATATTCTGGATGTCTGGTTCGATTCGGGCGTCAGCCACGCGGCAGTGCTGGAAAAAAGGCCGGAGCTGGGCTCTCCCTGCGATCTGTACCTGGAAGGCTCCGATCAGCATCGGGGCTGGTTCCACTCTTCCCTTCTGGAATCCGTCGGAACCCGCGGACGGGCCCCCTACAAAAGCGTCCTGACCCACGGCTTTGTCGTGGACGGCGAAGGAAAAAAGATGTCCAAATCCGGCGGCAACGCCATCGACGCGGAAGACGCCGTTTCCAAATACGGCGCGGAAATCCTGCGGCTGTGGGTGGCGGCGGAGGACTATACCGACGACATCCGCATTTCCGAGGAAATTCTCAAGCGCCTGATGGAAGCCTACCGGCGCATCCGCAACACCAGCCGGTTCATCCTGGGCAATCTGTATGACTTTGCACCGGATGCCGACCGTCTGGATGGCGACCAAATGCTGGAAATGGACCGGTGGGCCCTGCACCGCCTGCAGGAAGTGATCAGGCGCGTGACGGAGGCCTATGAACGCCACCAGTTCCACATGGTTTTCTATACGCTCTACAATTACTGCACGGTGGATTTGAGCGCGCTGTACCTGGACGTTTTGAAGGACCGCCTCTATACCAGCAAAACCGCCTCCGCCGCCCGGCGTTCGGGCCAGACGGCGATGTTCATCATTTTAAACGCGATGACCCGCCTGCTCGCGCCGATTCTGTCGTTTACCGCGGAAGAGGTCTGGGCGGCCCTGCCCGCCTGGAACGGCAAAGAAGAAAGCGTCCATCTGACGCAGTTTCCGCAGGTGGAAGAAAAGTATTTCAACGCTTCTCTGGGCGAGCGCTGGAAAGCCATGATTGACGCCAAAAGCGAAATCGCCAAAGCCGTCGAACAGGCGCGCAAGGAAAAAGTGATCGGCCATTCGCTGGATGCCCGGATCAGCATCGCTCTGCCGGATAAAATGAAAGATCTGTTTGCCGCGCACCTGGAAGACCTGCGCGCGCTGTTGATTGTTTCGCAACTGCAGTTGGTCGAAGAATCCGCCATTGCCAACCCTTACAAAAGCGAGGAAATCAAAGGACTGGCCGTCGGCGTGGAAAAGGCCCGCGGCGCCAAATGTGAACGCTGCTGGATTTATGAAGAATCGGTGGGCGCAAACGCGGATCATCCCACGGTCTGCGGGCGCTGTCTGTCGAATTTGTAGAGAATGGGTCCTTGGCAAGAGGCAATTGGCAAGAGGCCATAGGCAATGGGCGATGGGAAAAAGTGAATGTAATGCGGACCTTCAGGTCCGCCTGACGCGGATCTAAAGACCCGCGCTGCATTCCTGTAAAAAGTGACGAGCAGGGAACGGTCGCGACCGTTCCCTGCAGAAGTTATGGTGCATCGTTGCAGAGGAGTTTTTTTGAAGAAAAATCTTTTAATGTTCGTTCTGGGCGCGGCGGTCATCATCGCGCTGGACCAGATCACCAAATCGGCCGTGATGGCGCGTTTTTCACTTCATGAAACGCTGGAAATCATTCCCGGATTGTTCAACCTGGTCTATGTCATGAATCCCGGCGCGGCCTTCGGTTTTCTGGCGGACGCCTCCCCGACATTTCGTTATATCTTCTTCATCGGCGTGACCATTCTGGCCGCCGGCTTAATTGTCTATTATCTGGTGAAAAGCAATCCGCGAAACCTGATGCTGGCCGGCTCCCTCACGCTGATTTTCGGCGGAGCGGTCGGCAATCTGATTGACCGGATACGGTTCGGCGCCGTCGTGGACTTTCTGGATGTGTATCTCGGCGCCTCGCACTGGCCTGCCTTCAATGTGGCGGACTCCGCCATCACCGTCGGCGCTATTCTGATGATCTGGGAAATGCTCCGCAACCGGAAGAGCCAGCCAACATCGCCAACCTGATCGACAACGATCTGCGAGCTACAGTAATATTTCACTGTTGACTTTTATCGTTATATTTATAAAAATATTTACAAAGAGCTATAGAATATGGAGGCAAAGCTCATGAATACTGCATTGAAGCAGGCCAATTTTCAGATTCCTGAAGACCTGCTGAACGAACTGCGGACGACTGTCGGAAAAAGCGAATTAAGCAAGTTCGTCAGCCAGGCTCTGAAGCGCGAACTCCAGAGTCTGCGGCAGCAGACAGCCATTGATGAGACCTTCGGCATATGGAAAAACCAGGAACACCCTGAATTGGCAAAGGGAATAAATGATTTTGTGCGTACATTGAGAAAATCGACGCGGGGAAAGAGGGCCGATGCGGCAAATCGTCGTTGACACGGACATCCTGATCCTTCATCTGCGAGGCTACGGAGATGCCCGCAAGGCGCTCAGCGAGGCCGCCCGGAATTCATTATTATGTTGTTCTGCCATCACCGTCGGCGAGATATATGCCGGCATGAAGGAAACAGAGCGAGAGCCAACTGAAAAATTACTGGACAGCCTTCTGGTGATTGACGTGGACAAAAATATTGCAGCTCTGGCGGGATATTACCGTCGCACCATTAAAAGTCATCAATTGGAACTGGACGACTGCCTGATTGCCGCCACATGCGCGATCCACAAGGCCACTCTCATCACGGGCAATGTCAAACATTATCCGATGAAAGATTTTGAAAAAAAGTCCATCAAAATAATATAGCTCCGTCATAAGGCTTTTTTATATAAAGAGAATTTGACATGTTTTTGAATTACCTCTCGGGGGAGACGGAAGCCAGCATGTCTTTCAGTGAAATTTCCGGATGACGGTAGCGCTTTTTATTCTTCGTGCCTTTGCCGTACTGGATCGCCTCCTCCGGGCACCACTGGATGCAGGCAAAGCATTGTTCACAGCGGTGCTTCCAGACCGGTTTCTCTTCAGCCATTTCAATATTACGCGCCGGACAGATTTTTTCACAAATCCCGCAGGCGCTGCATTTTTCATCGGCAAAGAAAGGTTTATCCATCCCGGCGACATGCGGCAGGGAAATCCGGTAAAGCGCAGACAACATCCAATTCTGCCAGAAGGGCCCCTTCTCCGGCGGCCGCTCATCCCTGCCCCGGACCACCGCCGCGATCCGGTTCAATTTAGCGAGCACCGCGTCAAATTTCTTTTGCTGCTTGCCGGACGCCGGGGCCCCGCCCCAGGGAATATAGTTGCTGGGCAGATCAATGGAAAAACCGGATGAGAGACAAAGCTGTTTCTCCCGTAAAATGCTCTGCAACTGGATCAGCGTGGCGGCGGGCTGGCCGGCGTTGACGGCCAGCGCAAACAGGTATTGAGCCGGATCAACGTTGAGGCGCCCGACAAACTCGACGACGGGCGGCGGCACGCCCCAGATATGCACCGGGAAAACAAGGCCGATCCGCTCGGCGCCACAGACAATCTTCTCCTCCGTGCACCGCTTCAGGGAGACGCATTGTGTCTCTCCCAGAGCGGAAGCCAGTCTGCGGGCGGTCCACAGGGAGTTGCCTGTGCCGGTATAGTAAAAGATGGTTGTGGTCATGGTCCTGAACTTCCGGTGATTGCGTCTTTGTTTTTTGGCAGGCTATCCCCGCCGGGCTTCTTCTGTCAAATGTTTTTATGAAGCGGTAGGCTCCCCGAAAGGCGCCGCTGCGCTGCCTGCCGCCTTTTTTCTTTGGCAAAAACATTTGTATTATGTCATAGTGCCCGAAAATATTGATTCATGTGTTCAGGAGTGGCCGATGAAGAAATCCTACATTTTGGCGCTTGACCAGGGCACGACCAGTTCGCGGGCGGTGATTTACGACCGGGATGGCGTCGTGGTAAAAATCGCTCAAAACGAATTTTCACAAATTTATCCCCAGGCCGGCTGGGTGGAACATGACCCGATGGAAATCTGGGGCTCGCAACGCGGCGCGGCCAGCGAAGTGATGGCCGCCACCGGCATCTCCCCCGAAGAGATCGCGGCAATCGGCATTACCAATCAGCGCGAAACCACCATCGTCTGGGATAAAGCCACCGGCAGGCCCGTCTATAATGCCATCGTCTGGCAGTGCCGCAGGACCGCGTCTATCTGCGACGAACTGAAGGCCGCCGGCCTCGAAGACACCATCCGGGAAAACACGGGGCTGGTGGCGGACGCGTACTTCTCGGGAACAAAGCTTAAATGGATTCTCGATCATGTCGAAGGCGCCCGCGACAGGGCGCGGAAAGGCGAACTGCTCTTCGGCAATGTCGATACCTGGCTGATCTGGAACCTCACCCGCGGAAAAGTCCATGTCACGGATTACAGCAACGCTTCCCGCACGATGCTGTACAATATCCGGGAACTGAAATGGGATTCGATGCTTCTCGAGAAGCTGGATATTCCCGCCTCCATGCTGCCGGAGGTCAAGCCCTCTTCCGCCGTGTACGGCGTCACCGATGCGCGCGTTCTGGGCGGCGAAATCCCCATCGCCGGAGACGCGGGCGATCAGCAGGCGGCGCTGTTCGGCCAGGCCTGCTTCACGCCCGGCATGGTCAAGAACACTTACGGCACCGGCTGTTTCATGTTGATGAATACGGGAGAAAAGCCGGCCCTTTCGGAAAAGGGGTTGTTGACAACCATTGCCTGGGGAGTGGGCGGCAAAGTGGAATACGCCCTGGAAGGCAGTATCTTTGTGGCCGGCGCGGCGATTCAGTGGCTGCGCGACAGCCTGCGCGTCATTTACGATGCCAGGGACAGCGAATATTTTGCCACTCAAGTTCCCGACACGCATGGGGTTTATCTGGTGCCCGCCTTTGTGGGACTGGGCGCGCCCTACTGGGACATGTACGCCCGCGGCGCCATTGTCGGACTCACGCGCGGAGCCAACCGCAACCATATTATCCGCGCCACGCTGGAATCCATCGCCTACCAGACGCGCGACGTTCTGGAGCTGATGCGCAGCGAATGCGGTATTGATTTGTGCGAACTTCGCGTGGACGGCGGCGCCTGCGCCAATAACTTCCTCATGCAGTTCCAGTCGGACATTCTTGACGTCCCGGTGGAGCGTCCGGAAATCATTGAAACCACGGCCCTTGGCGCCGCCTATCTGGCGGGTCTGGCCACGGGATTCTGGAATGACCAGGCCACGATTTCAGAGAAACGGAAAGTGAACCGGAGATTTGAACCCGCCATGGACGCAAAGCAGAGGCAAACGCTTTATGACCGCTGGAAAAGAGCGGTGGAACGCGCCAGAGGATGGGAAGAGGAGTAAGGAAAGGCTGAAGGCTGAAG
>JAAZOZ010000383.1 GCA_012797505.1 Smithella sp.
CTTCAGCCTTCAGCCTTCAGTCTTCAGCCTTCAGTCTTCTAAACCACTCCGTAAGCCAGCATGGCTTTGGCCACTTTGGTGAAGCCGGCAATGTTGGCGCCCGTTACATAGTCGCCCTTTTTACCGTAAGCCTGCGCCGTGTCAAAGCAATTTTTATGGATGCTTTTCATGATGATCAGCAGACGGTTGTCCACTTCTTCGCGCGTCCAGGAAAGCCGCAGGCTGTTCTGGCTCATTTCCAGACCGGACGTGGCCACGCCGCCCGCGTTGGCCGCCTTGCCGGGGCCGTACAGAATCTTGTTCTCCTGGTATATTTTGATGGCCTCCGGCGTCGAAGGCATGTTCGCGCCTTCGGCCACGCAGTAGCATCCGTTTTTCACCAGGGCGGCTGCGTTCTTTCCGTTGATTTCATTCTGGGTGGCGCAGGGCAGGGCGATATCCACTTTGATGCCCTGTTCGCGGATGACGTCCCAGACGTTTTTCCCTTCAAAGCAGGTGGTCGATTGTTTGTACTTGTCCGCGTATTCACTGATGCGGCCGCGTTTGACGTTTTTGAGGTCGAGCACATAGCTGCATTTGTCCGAGTCAATGCCGGCGTCGTCAATAATGCAGGAGGAGGAATCGCAAAGGGAGATGACCTTGCCGCCCAGCTGATTGACTTTTTCCACGGCAAACTGCGCCACGTTTCCGGCGCCGCTGATGGCCACGGTCTTGCCTTTGAAATCCAGCCCGCGCGTTGCCAGCATTTCCGCGGCGAAGTAGGCGGTGCCGTAGCCCGTTGCTTCCGGACGGATCAGGCTTCCGCCGTAGTCCAGACCCTTGCCGGTGAGCACTCCCGTGTGTTCGTTGCGGATTTTTTTATAGTAGCCGTACATGTAGCCGATTTCCCGCGCGCCCACGCCGATGTCGCCGGCCGGAACGTCCACATCCGCGCCGATATGGCGGTACAGCTCGCGCATGAAGGACTGGCAGAATTTCATGACTTCCGCGTCGGATTTGCCCTTCGGGTCGAAGTCCGAGCCGCCCTTGGCGCCGCCCATGGGCAGCGTGGTGAGCGCATTTTTGAAGATCTGCTCAAATCCCAGGAATTTGATAATGCCCAGATTGACGGACGGATGGAAGCGGATGCCGCCCTTGAACGGGCCGATGGCGTTGTTGAACTGGACGCGGAAGCCGCGGTTGACCTGCACATTTCCCTTGTCGTCCATCCAGGGCACGCGGAAGATCACGGCTCTTTCCGGTTCGACAATCCGTTCGTAAATGTTGGCCTTTACGAATTCCGGGTGCTTTTTGACGGTAGGCTCCAGCGTTTCCATGACTTCTTCGACCGCCTGATGAAATTCCGGCTGGTCCGGATCGGTCTGTTTGACTTTGGCGATAACATCTTTAATGACTGACATAGTTTGATTCCCCCTGTAGAGTAGTATGGTTTTTTAATGGTTAAAGCGTTTCAATATCCCGCATTTTTTCATATTCCATGACGGTGGACATGGCTTTGTTGTCCACCGGCAGGCCTTCTTCGCAGACCGCCGCCACCGGGTTCAGGCCGCCGATCAGAATCATTCCGATTTTATTCATATCCACATGAGTCTGACAGACCGGCCGGCCGGTATGGCCGATGGAAAGGACGCCGTGAATGCCGCATTGGGTGAAATCCTCCATGACCTTTTCAACCAGCGGACGGCTGAGTGCCGGGATTTCCCTGAAATTGGCCAGAATCTTTCCCTCTCCGGTCTTGGCGACGCTCCGGACGGACGTCATTTTCCCGCGAATGAAGATTTCCGACGGATCCAGCGAAGAGCCGGCGTAGTGAATCAGTTCCACAAAACGAAGGATTTTTCCGCCGCGCATCTGGAGAATGCCGCCGAATTTGGAGTCGATCGGGATGCCGTGCTTTAACAGGACGCCGTTGATGACGATGCTGCAGACCGTGGCGAAGCCGACATGGCCTTCGGGCGCCGCAATGTCCCCCAGGTTTTTTCCGGCCTCGGCCACCGCTACGCGCGAGCTGACGGCCAGTTTTTGCTGAAACACGGGTTTCATGATGGAAAGCGCCCGGGCGAAGTGCTCTTTCGGAAAGAAGGAAACATTGACCGGCACGAGGCCGCGCTTCTTTTTGACGTCAAAGGTGGTCCGAAACGAGAGGAGGTCGATGCGTGAAATGGAAAGGCCGATCTTGTCCTGCACGCGGGCGTCGCCAATTTCGGCAAACCCCTGATCGGTGATCACGCGGCCGTCGCGGCGTCCCACGAGTTTGGTGAGACCCCGCTCGTCCATGATTTTCAGGTGGTAGCGGACCGTTCTCTCGCTGAGCTGCACGTGATAATCCGACATCCGGCGGGCAATGACGCGCGC
>JAAZOZ010000384.1 GCA_012797505.1 Smithella sp.
GCAGGGCTGGATGGCTGTCCTCGCCGCGCTGATCGCGGCCGCCGCGGTCCTGGGACTGGCCTGGAAGCGCATCGGCGGGGGGACCGGAGACGTCCTGGGCGCGCTGGTTGAAGTGACCGAAACAGCGGTGCTATTGGTTTTCACGATCTCGTGTAGTGCGTTGTAAATCCTCGGCATACACACAACAGAACAAGAGGTTGCCACCCCTGCGGGTGGTAAGACCCCTTGTTCCAAAGGGGAAACATGACCTATCCTTTTCGACTGGGCACAACCTCCTACATCGTCCCCGCGGACATTCTGACGAATGTCCGCTATCTGGCCGGGAAAGTGCGGGACGTGGAACTGGTGCTGTTCGAAGTCGATGACGGCCCGAACAACCTGCCGGCAAATTCGGAGATTGCAGAGCTTGTCGCCATCGCCCGCGGTTGTGATTTGACCTACACGGTCCATCTGCCGCTGGATTTGCGCCTGACCGATGACGGTTTCCGGCGCCACGCTTCCCTGGATAAGGCCCGACGTGTCATCGAACGCACGCGGGCGCTCGATCCCTGGGCCTACGTTCTTCACCTTGACGGAAAAGACGTTTTGAACCGCTCAGAGCCGGCGAGTATGGAGCGCTGGCGGGACCAGGCTGTCCTTGCGCTTGAGTTGGTCGGCAAATGGGCGGGCGGCCCACAGCGTCTGGCCGTGGAAAATCTGGAAGGCTATCCGCCGGATTTTTACGATCCGGTGCTGGATCGGATTTCCGTCAGCCGGACGGTCGATGTCGGTCATTTGTGGCTTGACGGCTGCGATCCGGTCGCGTATCTAAAAAAAGCGCTGCCGCGCACACGCGTGATTCACATTCACGGAATTGAGGACCGCGATCACCGCTCTGCGGCAAAAGCGCCGCGGGAGAAGCTGAAAGCCGTCCTGGACGAGCTGGTCGGCAGCGACTACCGCGGCGTATTGACGATGGAAGTTTTTTCCGAGGCTGATTTTTTGACTTCCCGCGCGGCGATCGACGCGGCGATGCATGCGAACCTGCGCTAACCCGACCGGGAGACGGCGAAAACCGGCGCGGACAACAGGCGCCATCGTTCTTTAAGGGGAAAATGATGATTGCTGAAATTCCGGAAAAGGGCATGACGCTCATCCTGGGCGGCGCGCGCAGCGGGAAAAGCACGTTTGCCGAACAAACCGCCCGCGAGTCGGGAAAGCCTGTGCTTTTTATCGCCACCGCCTGCGCGGGCGATGAGGAAATGGCTGAAAGGATCCGCCGGCACCGGGCCTCGCGGCCGGCCGGGTGGCAGACGCTCGAACTTCCGATGGACATCGGCTGCAGCCTTCAAACAACCGCGGCCGGCGTAATCATCGTCGATTGCATCACGCTCCTGGTCAACAACATCCTGCTGTCCCTTCCTGAAAACACCTCCGAAGATATCGTCATGGAAAAAGTCCGCGCCGAAATGGATGAGCTTATTGCCGCGCAGGCAAGGCTGGGCGGGCAGTGGCTGGTGGTGTCCAACGAGGTCGGCCTGGGGCTCGTGCCTCCCTATCCGCTGGGGCGCCTCTACCGCGATGCGCTGGGCCGCGCCAACCAGGCCCTCGCGCAGAAAGCGGCGCGCGTGATCCTGATGGTCGCGGGAATTCCGATGGTGATCAAATAAGCAGGGGCGCGAGGTTGCTTAATTTTCGGTTTTATTATAGGGGCAAAACGATCCATCGACGAATTTTGCATTAAAAAATATCGGGAGAGCATAAGAGATGAACCAGAAAGTTACGGTTGTAGGAGCCGGCAATGTCGGGGCGACGGCGGCGCAGCGGCTGGCGGAGAAAGCACTGGCCGATGTGGTATTGATCGATGTCGTGGAAGGCGTACCGCAGGGCAAGTCCCTGGATCTGGCCCAGGCCGCGCCGATTGAAAAGCATGACGCCCATCTTGCGGGTACCAACACCTATGAGGCTTCCGCCGGCTCCGACATCGTGATTATCACGGCGGGCCTTCCCCGCAAACCGGGCATGAGCCGGGACGATCTGCTGGCGACCAACCGGGGCATCATGAAAAACGTCGTACGCCAGGCGGTTCGATACTCTCCTGACGCCATTCTCATTATCGTCAGCAATCCGCTCGACGCCATGTGCCACGTGGCGATGGAGGAAAGCGGCTTTCCCAAAAACCGCGTGATCGGCATGGCCGGCGTTCTGGATTCGGCCCGCTTCCGGGCTTTCATTGCCATGGAGCTCAGCGTCTCCGTGGAGAACGTTCATGCGATGGTTCTGGGCGGCCACGGAGACACCATGGTTCCGCTGCCCCGCTTTTCCACCGTGGCGGGCATTCCCATTACGGAGCTGATGTCTCCGGAGCGCATTGAAGCCCTGGCCATGCGCACGCGAAACGGCGGGGCCGAAATCGTCGGGCTCCTGAAAACCGGCAGCGCCTACTACGCGCCGGCTTCGGCGGCCGTCGAAATGGCGGAATCCATCCTCAGGGACAAGAAGAAAATTCTTCCCTGCGCCGCTTACCTGGAAGGGGAGTACGGCATTTCCGGTTTGTTTGTCGGCGTGCCGGTCAAACTGGGCAAAAGCGGCATCGAAGAAATTATTTCGCTGCGACTGCTGCCTGAAGAGCAAAAGGCCCTGGAGAAATCCGCCGCCGCGGTTCGGGAGCTGGTGGACGCGATGAAAAGGATGGCCTGAGTAGGGGAAAGCTGACAATAGGTGGTTGCCCAAAGATATCCCTTTGAGCGGCCATTGGGAGTGTTTTGTAATACAATCTTGGCGAAGCGAAAGATCAGCCTTTGACAACTGTTTGAGCCGAAGGCGAGTTTTGTCAAAGCCTTTCGCAAGCCTTAGATTTATACAAAACGCTCACAGGCAAGCGAAAAGGGTATCTTTGGAAAACAGGCCATCAAGAC
>JAAZOZ010000385.1 GCA_012797505.1 Smithella sp.
CATACACCCGGACGCTCCGGGCGTGCGCTTCGGAAACGCCCAGGGCCAGATCCTCCAGGGACATTTCGGCGGAGGTTCCCCGCAGGCTCAAACCGGGAACGCCGACATAGACGGCATCGGCTCCGTAAAGCAGGGCGGTGCGCAATTTCTCCAGGTTGCCGGCGGGGGCAAGCAATTCCGGCTGTTGCATCGAAACCTCCGTCAGGGACAATACCTGCGCACCTGCTCCAGGACTTTGAGAGATTTGATTTCTTTTCCCAGTACATGGGAAATAAAGCCGCAGAGGATGCTGCGGGATTCGGAGGCAAGGCTTTCCGTCATACAGACCATTTTCATTTTATCCAGATCCATGTCTTTCCCCAGGAGCAGGGTACGGACGGCGCCGGCGGAGACGCTCTGGTCGTATCTTTCCGGCCGGGCGCAGGCCGCGCAGAAAATGCCGCCTTCATTCGGTAAAAAGGTGTAGGCGGCGCCGTTGGTCACGGGCGTTTTACAGCGCACACAGGCCGTAAGCGCAGGTTCAAATCCGACGGCCTTCAACAGCCGCATTTCAAAGAAACGGATCATGGACTCCGAAACATCTTCCCGGGTCAGAAGCGACAAAAAATCCGCCAGCAATACGAAGACTTTGTCGTTGCGCTTGCCTTCGGGGCTGAAGTGTTCGGTCAGATCGATGAAATAGGAAGCGGTCAGGGTCTTTTCCAGATCCAGGCGAATCGGGGCAAAGTGTTCAAGGATGTCGCAGGAATCGATGAACGCGAGCGCGTCGCGGTTGCGGCGTGAAAAAATCATCTGCGTCAGGGAAAAGGGTTCAAAAACGTTGGCGAACCGCCTTCGGCTCCGTTTGGCGCCTTTGGCAATGCCCTTGAGCTTGCCGAACTCACGGGTGTAAAATGTGACGATCAGATCCGATTCCCCGTATTGAAGGCTTCGCAGGACAAAACCGGCGGTTTTATGGGTTTCCCGGGCGCTCACGGTTTGGATGCCAGTCCATCGTACTTGATGTCGCCGCCCACGATGGTTAAAACGGCGCGCCCTTTCAGTTTTCTTCCGGAAAACGGCGAGTTTTTTCCCAGCGAATGGAAGGCGGCGGCATCGACGCTCCAGGCAAGCTCCGGATGGATAACCGTAATGTCCGCGTCGGCGCCCTTGGCCAGCGTCCCTTTGGGCAGATTCAAAATGCGCGCCGGGTTGCAGCTCATTTTGGCGATCAGTTCCGGCCACGACAGAACGCCCTCATGCACCAGGCTCAGGCTCAGGCCCAGAGAGGTTTCCAGACCGCTGATGCCATTGGCGGCATATTCGAACTCCACTTCCTTGTCCGTGCGTCCATGCGGCGCGTGATCGCAGGCGATGGCGTCCAGCGTTCCGTCCGCGAGGCCCTCTTTGACGGCCGAAACGTCGGTCTTGCCCCGCAGCGGCGGACTGACCTTGTAGTTCGTGTCGTAATCTCGAAGCGATTCATCCGTCAGCGTAAAATAATGCGGGGCGGTTTCCGCCGTCACTTGCAGGCCCCGTTTTTTGGCGTCGCGGATCAGGCGCACGGAGCCGACCGTGCTCACATGCGCGAAGTGGATGCGCGTGCCGGTGTACTCGGCGATCAGAATGTCGCGCGCCACCATGATCTCTTCGGCGATGGCGGGAATTCCCGGCAGCCCCAGAAGCGTGGAGGGGTATCCTTCATTCATCAGGCCGCCCGCGGACAGATTTTTGTCTTCGCAGTGCTGAATCACCGGCAGGTTCAGGGAATCAGCGTATTCCATGGCTCTGCGCATCAGGGCCGCGTCCATCACGGGATTGCCGTCGTCCGACAAAGCGACGATGCCCGCCTCCCTGAGGTCCCAGAATTCGGTCATCTGTTTGCCGTCGGAGTTCATGCTGATCGCTCCGATGGGATAGATATTGGCCAGATTCGCTTCCGCGGCCTTTCGCAGGATGAATTCAGTGACCGAGCGGTTGTCGTTCACCGGCCGGGTGTTGGGCATGCAGGCAATCGACGTGAAGCCTCCGGCCACCGCGGCGGCGGCGCCGCTGGCGACGGTTTCCCGGTATTCATATCCCGGTTCGCGAAGATGCGTGTGCATGTCGATGAGTCCGGGCACGACAATCATTCCGGCCAAATCAAGGACTGTTGCGCCCGACGGGGCCTTGATGCCCGGTTTGCAGCCGGCGATTTTCCCGTCTTCCACCAGCACATCCATGGGGGCGTCCAGGTTACGGGACGGGTCGATCACCCGCGCGCCTTTTAACAGCAGTTTCATTCATTTCCTCCTGAAAGCAGGTACAGCATGGCCATGCGGACGGCGACGCCTTTGTTGACCTGGTCGAGAATGACGGAGCAGGCGGGGTCGTCGGCAATATCGGGGGAGATTTCCACACCGCGGTTGATCGGACCCGGATGCATGACGATGGCGTCCAGTCCGGTCAGCTTCATGTGCCGGCGGGAGAGACAGTAATGCTGGGCGTACTCGCGAAGCGAAGGGAAAACATTCTGTTTCTGGCGCTCCATCTGAATGCGCAGCATCATGACGACGTCGGCATCCGCAATCGCCTCTTCAATCTTTGTATAGGCCCTGACCCCCATCCGTTCAATGTCGCGGGGCATCATGGTGGCGGGTCCGGCCACAACCACCCGGGCGCCCATTTTGGTAAGTCCGTAAATATTGGACCGGGCGACGCGGCTGTGCAGGATATCGCCGACAATTGCGACTTTCAGACCGGCGATCCGGCCTTTCTTTTCCTTGATGGTCATCATATCCAAAAGCGCCTGGGAAGGATGCTCGTGCGCGCCGTCGCCGGCGTTGATGATGGATTGACTGACCATGCGCGCCAGCAGGTGCGGCGCGCCGGCGGCGCTGTGCCTGAGCACGATAATATCGGGATTCATGGCCTCCAGCGTGCGCGCGGTATCCAGAAGCGTTTCGCCCTTGACCACGGAACTGGTGGAAGCGGAAATATTGATGGTGTCGGCGCTCAGTCTTTTGCCCGCGATTTCAAAAGAGGTCCGGGTGCGCGTGCTGGCTTCATAAAACAGGTTGATCACGCTTTTGCCGCGCAGCGTCGGAACCTTCTTGATTTCGCGCGTTGA
>JAAZOZ010000386.1 GCA_012797505.1 Smithella sp.
ACACCTTCCATGAACTGGGCGCCAACATCGAAGTCATCCACAAGACGCCCAACGGAACCAACATTAATGACGGCTGCGGCTCGCAGCACACGGAAATCCTCCGGAAAAAAGTGGTCGAGTGCGGGGCGGCCATGGGCCTGGCCTTTGACGGAGACGGCGACCGTCTCATTGCCATTGACGAGAAAGGCCGGGAAATCACGGGCGACCAGATCATGGTCATCTGCGCCAATATCCTGAAGCGGGAAGGCAAGCTGAAAAACGACCTGCTGGTCACCACCGTCATGAGCAACCTCGGCCTGACCGTGGCCTGCAAAAAATACGGCTTCAAACACCATGCCTCCAAAGTCGGCGACCGCTACGTTCTGGAAGACATGAAAAGGCTCGACGGCATCATCGGGGGGGAAGAAGCGGGGCATATGATTTTCCTGGACCATCACACGACGGGAGACGGTATCATTGCCGCCCTGCAGCTGGTGGCGGCGATGATCAAGGAAGGAAAGCCTCTTTCCGAACTCGCGCGGATGATGGATATTTTTCCGCAGAAACTGATCAATGTGGACGTGAAGCGCAAACCGAACATTGAAGACGTGCCGAAGCTCGTCGAAGCCATCCGGCAGGCGGAAAGCGAACTGGGCGGCGAAGGGCGCGTGCTGGTCCGCTATTCGGGAACGCAGAATATGTGCCGCGTCATGGTGGAGGGACCATCCGACGCGGTGACGGAAAAATACTGCCGTCAGATTGCCGACGTGGTCAAAAGCGAACTGGGATAGGACGAAAGGGGAAAATGCATTATGAGCATCAGCGTCTTCGTAACCAAAGACTTTGCGCAGTTGAGCGAGGTGGCGGCGGCCATTGCCGTCCGGAAAACCATCGGCATCCTGAAGAACAAAAACGAGGCGGTGTTGGGCCTGGCCACGGGAAACTCCCCCACGGGGCTCTACAAGCACTTCGCCCGGGCGGCTAATGAAGGAAAGCTGGACGCCGGCCGCATCCGCAGCTTCAACCTGGACGAATACGTCGGTCTGCCGGGCGAGAATGCCCAGCAGCGGCTCCTTCACCCGGAAAGCTACGCGTATTTCATGATCCAGGAGCTCTTCGGCCGCCTGCAGAAGAAATTCATCGAAACCCGCGTTCCGGCAGGTTCTTTGATTGACCAGAAAATCCTGATCCGGGAACTTCGGGAAAATAAAAACGACTGGGAGTTCAGGGGAACGGACGCGGGGAAATCCATTGCCATCAAACCCCGTCCGAAGTCGTCCTACCTCGCCTGGATCAAAAAAGATATTCTGGACGGCTATGAGCGGAAAATCAAAGCGGCGGGCGGCATCGACCTGCAGATCATCGGCGTGGGCGGACGCGGCCACGTCGCTTTCCACGAATCGGGCATTCCCTTTGCGGGCAGCCGGGTTCTGCTGGTCAGGCTGGACGACAACACCATCGCCAATGCCGTCGCCGACGGGCATTTCAAGACCAAAGCTCAGTCCCCGCAGTACGCCGTCAGCATGGGGGCCGAGCTGGTGTACCGGGCAAAAACCGTTCTGCTTTTGGCCAACGGCGCGCGCAAAACGGAGTCCGTAGCCCGGTCGCTCCTGGGCGAAGTCACCCCGGACATTCCCATCTCCTACGGGCAGACGTACGCCGCCCAGGGCGGAGAACTGATTTATGTGCTCGACCGCGTCGCGGCGGAAGGCCTTGCGGCCGACCGGGGAGCGCTCAAAAGACGGGGCGTGATTTTGAAAAACCTTGTGTAGCGGACCGGTGGAAAGCCTTCGCCTGAAGGTGTCCTTTCGCTATTCGTTGAAGGGGATTGTAATTTTATAGACACCGCCCAACAAAACGGTCTGCACCGGATACAGCGCCTTTTCGTAAACTTTCAGCATGGCCCGGTTGTTTTCCAGAACATCGGCCTTGAATCCGGCGATGCCCTCTTCGCGGGCCGCGCGGATCAACAGGTTGAACAGATACGTTGAAATGCCCATCCCCTGGTACTGCTCATCCACAATGAACGCCGTGTCGGCAAAAGGCTCGCCCTGCGTCTTGACGTAGCGGGCCTCCCCGATAATCTTTTCCACGCCGGATTCATCCACAATCGCCACGATGGACATCGTGTTCCGGTAATCGACATTCACGTATTCCTGCATCTTCCTGTGCGGCATGGTTTTGATGGGGCTGAAATACCGGTAATACACCGCCTGATCGGAAAACCGGTAGAACAGGCGCCGCATTTCCTCTTCATCGGACGGCTTGATCGCCCGGAAGCGGACGGTCAGCGAATCCCTGAAGCGGTGTGAGCAGGCGACCTTTTCGGGATACAGATAGCCGGATTCGGGAAAATAAATCTGGTCGGCGTAAATCATCTTTTCTTCCTTGGCCTGGCGGACCAGTTCGGCGCGGTCGTCCGGATGGGCAATCTCAATGAGCGCCTGCGCCCGTTCACGCAGGGTCTTGCCCATGAGCAGCGCCACGCCGTATTCCGTGACGACAACGTCCATGGATTCCCGGTTCGTAAACTGGAAGGGGTACTGATCCAGCGAAAGCAGGATATTGGGTTTTCCCTTTCGGTTGCGGCTGGGCAGGGCAAAGATGCTCCGGCCGTTTCTGGAAAGCGCCGCGCCCATGAACAGCTCCGCGACATTGCCGGGACCCGCGGTCACATTGCCCTTGCCGGTGTGCAGCGCGATGCCGCCGGTCAGGTCCACTTTCCGCGCCGGAAAAATCGCAATCATGTTGTCGTTGAGGCCGATGGTGCGCGGGTCCATCACAATATCCTGCGGCTGAAACTCCACCAGCGGATTCAAATCCAGCCAGGACATCAGCTCTTTGGTGCCCAGCACGTAGGAGGCGCAGGACTTGCCGCGAAAGACGTTTTTGTAGCGGTTGGTCACGGCGCCGCTTTTCACCAGGTCCATCAGCGCGTCGGTAAAGAAGGGCGAATGCACGCCCAGATTTTTTTTCGCGGCCAGGGCCTTGGCCAGCGCCTCGTAAAGCGGCCCGATGCCGTAAGAGATGCAGCTTCCATCGGGAATCACGGAGGCGACGTTGGTTGCGATTTTGAGATAAACGTCCTGCAGCGGCCAGCGCGCGAGGTAATAGGGCGGTTCGGTCGCTTCGACCAGGTAATGGAAATCCGCCATGTTCACCAGCGTGTCCCCCATCGTCCGGGGAATCTGTGAATTGATCTCCCCGACAACGATCTGGGCCATTTCCATGGCCTGCCGCTCCACGGACGCGCCCACCAGATAGGCATGGCCGTTTTCATCGGGGGGCGTCACCTGAATGAATGCCACGTCAATATGAATGGCGCCGGTTTTAAACAGCCAGGCCACCTTGGAGAAGCGGCTGGGAATCAGATCCACCCGACCCTGGCTGATGGCGTCCGAGGCAAGCCAGCCGGAATAAAACGTTTTGAGGCGGAATTTCCGCGAGTAGCGCTCGTCGATCGCCACCGCGTCGCCCAGACTGACCAGTTGAATCAGCTCCAGGTCCTGCAGGTTATACTGTCTGGATTCCATCAGATGCCGGACCAGCGTGCGGGGCTCGGCCATTCCCGTTCCCAGGAAAATGCTCATTCCGGGATCGATTTTTTCCATCACATCCGCGGGGGTGACGATTTTCTGCTTCCACATGCCGCTTCGCCCTCATTCGAAAAATTCCTTGTCCCGCCGGTACCAGTAGCCCGGAATCAGACGGTACATCAGGCGGGAAAAGGATCCGATATATTCATTTTTTCTTTTGTCAAACTGGCAGGCATGAATGATCATGTCCCGGATCGCACTCTTG
>JAAZOZ010000387.1 GCA_012797505.1 Smithella sp.
ACGCTGGATTTGCCTGCGCCGTCGGAGCCGACCAGTCCAAAAATGCTTTGCCGGGGCGCACGGAAGGATACGTTCCGGACCGCCCGGACCTGCCGGAAATCGAGGGAAAGATTTCTTACATCCAGCACCGGCGGGTGGCTCAAGGGCAGATCGGCCATCGCGATCCTCCCTTCACGGGCGCAGGCGGGCGTCCGCCGGCATCCCTGCCTTGAGTTCATGGTTGGGATTGGGAATGGATACTTTCACCAGATAAACCAGTTTGACTCTCTCTTTTTGCGTCTGGATGATTTTGGGGGTGAATTCGCCTTCCGGCGAAACAAACGAAACCACGCCCGGATAGGTTTTGCCCGGAAACGTGTCGATCAAGACATCCGCTTTCTGCCCGGGCCTGACCCGTCCGATCGTCGTTTCATCGATGAATATTTTCAAATCCACGCGATTCAGATTGGCAATCGTGATGACTTCCCGCCCGATGTTGACCGTTTCGCCCGGCTCGATATTCCGGCTGGTGACCACGCCGTCGAGCGGCGATCGCAGCCGCGTGTACTCCAGCTGAATGGCCGCCTGGGAAAGCGCCGCCCGGGCAAGGTCCACCTGTGCGGCGGCGGTGGCAATGTCGTCTCTGGCCGCGTCTATGCGCGAAAGATTGCCGCGGGCCAGAGCCAGGACGGATTCGCTTTCCGCGAGCCTGGCGCGGGCGACATCATAGTGGAGTTTCAGCGTGTCGTACTCTTTTTCCGTGACCACGCTTTTGCTGAACAGGTCCTCATAGCGCCGGTAATTTTTTTCGGCATCCGTCAGGGAGACCCTGGCGCTTTTCACGGCGGCTTCGGCGCGCGCGACTTCGGCCGGCAGCGTTTTTTTGCTGATTTCGAGAGCGGTTTGAAGCTGCTGTTTTGCTCTTTGCGCGCGGTCGAGGCCGGCCCGGGCCTGTTCGTGGCGGGATTCATACTCCGCCCGGTCCAGTTCCGCGATCACCTGGTCTTTTTTTACGGCCTGCCCTTCCTGAACATCAACCCGCAAAACCCTGCCCGGAGCCTGAAAGGAGAGCTTGGCCTGCGTGGTTTCAATGGTGCCGGAATAAAACAATTCCCCGGGCGCCCTGCGCTGCTGTCCTATGTACACCAACAGACCGGCGCCGATAAATAGCAGCGCGAACACCAGGATGATGATTTTCTTTTTCACGCCTTGCTCTCCTTTTCCCTCTTGGTCAAAGTGGTTTTTCGTTTAGCACATTTCCGAACAGTTGAATACCCTTTCGTCACGAGGCCGGCTGCTTTTTTCGACTTCGGCATTTGCTTGATTTTGATTTCCAGGCGCAGGGCTTCCCCTCTGCTCATGCCGGCGCTGATCGCCCGCAAGGTCACCGGCCTTCTCGACCGGGTGTATCGGGAGGCCTTTCCGCGATTGTGCTCCCCGAGGCGTCTTTCGATGGAATTCGTCGCGCCGGTATAAAGGGTTCCGTCCGCACAGGACAGAAGATACACCCGCCATGGCTTTTGTTGGTTTTCAGGCCGCATACGGATTTATGCATACAACACCTCTGAAAATATTGCCATACGCAGTTAGGCTTTGACCAATCCATGGACCCGTGTTAAAGGATGACCCATCGCAAAGGGAAGGGAGTTATCCGTGTTGAATTTTCTGCCAAAATGGCTGGTGGGCGCCATCGCCATGTTTTTGTTGTCCTTGAATATCCTGTTTTGGGTGTTCATTCTGTTTTTGTTTTCTTTTCTGAAATTTATTTTGCCGTTTGGGCCGCTGACCGAACGGTTCGATAAAATTCTGCTGTGGATCGCGGAAAACTGGATTTCCGGAAATGTCCTGTGGATGAAGCTGACCCAGAAAACCGTCTGGGACGTGCAGGGGCTGGATAACCTGAATTACCGGGGCTGGTATCTGGTGGTCAGCAATCATCAATCCTGGTCGGATATTTTTGTTCTGCAAAAAATACTGAACCGGCGCATCCCGCTCATGAAATTTTTCCTCAAGCGCGAATTGATCTGGGTGCCCTTTATGGGTCTGGCCTGGTGGGCCCTGGATTTCCCCTTTTTGCGCCGCCACAGCGCGGATTATCTGAAAAAACACCCCGAACAAAAAGGAAAGGACTTTGAGACCACCAAAAAAGCGTGTGAAAAGTTTTCGCGCATTCCGACCAGCGTGATGAACTTTCTGGAAGGAACCCGGTTCACCGCGCAAAAGCACGAGCATCAGAAAAGACCTTACCGCTACCTGCTGAGGCCCAAAGCGGGCGGCATCGCGCTGGCGCTCTCCGTGCTGGGGGATAAATTCAATTCTCTGCTGGATATTACGATTGTTTATCCGGACGGCATTCCCACTTTCTGGGAATTTTTGTCCGGCGGCGTGAGGAGGGTTGTCGTTCGAATATCCTCCATTGAAATCCCTTCGCATTTTCTGAACATGGATTACGAAGGCGACAAGGAATTCCAGGCCGTCTTTCAGCAGTGGGTGCAGGATTTGTGGAAGGACAAGGATGCGCAAATCGACGCATTGCTTGCGGAGGCGAAAGCCTGATCGCGCTTTGGGCGCGGCGCTCCGGCAAATTTATAACCCCAAAAAGAAAGATTTAACCAGGTCAATGGTTTTCAGGCCCCGCTCCGGATAAACCC
>JAAZOZ010000388.1 GCA_012797505.1 Smithella sp.
ATGCCCTGATCAAACACGGCCTTGCCGAGGTGCAGGACGACAAACCCGCGCGGATACCGATTCCCGCCCTGGTCTGGCAGGGCATCGACGCGGTCCGGCTCTCGGGGCTGACCAACATGCTCGACCGACCGGTCGTCGCCCGGCTGGCCGGAGAGCTCGGCTGGCCCGACGCTGCGCGCTGGATCGAGGAGCACCCGAAGGAGTATGCCGAGGGCGTCTTCCGCGGGTTCATCGTTGATCCGCAGGGAGGGAAACCCTGATGTGCGGGCTCGCGGGCGTCATCTTCGGAAAAAAACGGCGGCGCGCCGAGGATCGGGAGCACCTCGCCTGGCTCTTCACCCGCCTGCTGCTGCTGAGCGAAGAGCGCGGGCCCCATGCCACGGGCGCGGCATGGCTCGATGTCGACGGCGGGCACCGGCTCTTCAAACGCCCGGTGACGGCCGAGCGGTTCGTGACAGACAAGGCCTTCGCCGAACTCCTTGCCTCTATGGACAACCGCGCCACGCTCCTGCTCGGCCATACCCGGTGGCGCACCCGCGGGGACGAGCGGGTCAACAGCAACAACCACCCGATCCGCGCCGGGGAGGTGATCGGCACCCACAACGGCACCATCTACAACGCCGATTACCTGTTCCGCCGCTGGAAGCTGCGACGTTTCGCCGAGGTGGACAGCGAGATTCTGTTCCGCCTGGCCGCGAACGCCGCGCGGGACGGGGCCATGGATATCGAGCGGTTCAAGGCGCGCCTCCGGCGCTGCCGCGGGCAGATCACCGCCGTCATCGCCTGCCGGACCGATCCGGGCACCGTCTTTGTACTCAAGGGGAACAGGCCGTTGGAACTGCGCTGGCATCCCCGCCGCAAGGCGATTCTCTACGCTTCGGACCCCGCATACCTCGACGCCGTGCTGGCGGAGGAAAGGGGCTGGAGGGAGATTCCGGTCCCGCCCATGAGCTTGGTGGTGTTCCGGCGCGAGGACCTGGCTGCGTATTCGATGGAGCCGTTTGAGTTCATCGCCCAGGAGAGAAAGGGAGCAGAACCATGATAGACACCCCAATGAACCCAATGAACCAGGCAATGAACCCAACAGAACCCTTGAAGCCGAACACAAACGGAATGCTGAGACTCTTCGTCTACGGGACCCTGAAGCGTGGTTTCTGGAACCACGACCGCTTCTGCCGGGGCGTCCTGACGGTGGAGGACGCCGTGGTCCGCGGCCGCCTCTTCGAGACATCCTCCGGAATCCCCGTCCTGCAGGTCCCGGAAGAGGACATCCTCGCCGTCGGTACCACCAACCCGCGCGCCGACGTGGCCACACAAGCGCACGTGACGGCCCGCCTTTTCACTCCGCAATCCACAATCATCAATCCGCAATATGAAGGCGCGCCCTGGGGCCCCGTGTATGGGGAGCTTCTGACCTTCGACGATCCCGAAAACCGCCTTCCGGCCATCGACCGGCTGGAGGGGTTTCATCCCGGCGGTCCCTGCCTCTACTGCCGTGTTCTGGTCCCTATCCGTACAAACGGAACCGGGCTTCCGGCCTGGCTCTATGTGGGTGAAGATCTCTCGGGCAGGCTTACCCCGCTCGGTGGGTCCCGCTGGCCCCGGAAGCCTTGACTCGGTTACACTCGGTCAAATACAGAAAATAACCGGACAAACTGCTTGACATTGGACCTCCATCTGATATATTGTAACCCTGTTTGTCCTGGTTTATTGGGATGTAAGCGACGAGGATTAGAACGTGGGACACCGATCAACCAAAGGAAAGAGGCTGTTGGGAGTCAACCGATGAAGCCAACAGTGAGCGGGGTCGAATGATGGAAGACCGATGGCTCTCCGTGGATGAGATTGCTGACCATCTCGGTATCAAGCGGGATACGGTCTACAAGTGGATCAGTGAACGGCAGATGCCGGGTCACAAGATCGGTCGGCTTTGGAAATTCAATCAGCGAGAA
>JAAZOZ010000389.1 GCA_012797505.1 Smithella sp.
ACCGCCATGTTGTTTTTTTCCTTCAGATCGGAAATCAGCTTCAGGATCTGTGCCTGAATCGTCACGTCCAGCGCCGTGGTCGGCTCATCCGCCAGGAGCAGCCCCGGGCGGCAGGACATGGCCATTGCAATCATGACCCGTTGACGCATGCCGCCGCTCATCTGATGCGGATAATCCTTCACCCTTCTTCCCGGATCGGGAATGCCGACCTCGCCCAGCAGTTTCACGCTGCGGTCCAGCGCCTCCCGGTCCGAAACATGCTGGTGCAGGCGAATGGCCTCCGCGATCTGCTCGCCTACGCGCAAAACAGGATTGAGGGACGTCATCGGCTCCTGAAAAATCATGGCAATGTCCCGGCCGCGCTTTTCGCGCATTTCTTCTTCCGAAAGCTTAAGAAGATCCTGACCGTTGAAGTAAATCCGGCCTTCGGCGATTTGGCCGTTGGGCGGAAGCAGCCGCATGATGGAAAGGGCCAGCATGGTTTTCCCGCAGCCGGATTCCCCCACGACACACAGGGTCGCCCCGGCGGAAAGCGACAGGGATACTCCGTCAACGGCCCGCAGGACGCCCCTTTCAGTCGTAAATACGGTTTTCAAGTTTTGAATTTCCAGAAGCGGCGGCATATCTCTGCTCACAGATAATGTAGTGCGTGGCTTCAGCCCCGCCAAGGGGTTTGCTCTAATCCTGACGCTTTCGTAAAAAAGTCTCCATTGCCGTCATTGCTGTCCTATCGGTCATTCCCGCATTCTTCTGGCGGGAATCCAGTCTTTTCGAAACTCTGCCGTCACCCCGGCGGAGGCCGGGGTCCATGACTGATTTAATTACTGGATACCGGCCTTCGCCGTTATGACTCAAAGGGGCCTAAATCGACATTGACGAGTTCATCAATCCAGGCGCCTTTACAGCGAACCTGAAGGTTCGCACTACTTTTTTTCCTGCACCCGGTTTTGCAAAAATTCCATCAGCAGGCGCACGGGGATGCCCGACGCGCCCTTCGGAATGTAGCCTCGATCTTTCGTGGTCCAGGCCGGCCCCGCGATGTCCAGATGCACCCAGGGATACTCCCCGACAAATTTGCTCAAAAAGGCCGCTCCCGTGATCGCGCCTCCCAGCCGGCCCGCGCTGTTTTTGTAATCGGCGATGTCGCTTTTGATCAGCTCGTGATAATGATCCCACAGCGGCAGTTCCCAGATCAGTTCACCGGTCTCGCCGGCCGCTTCCCGAAGAGCCTTCTTCATCCGGTCGTCCGTTCCCAGCATTCCGGCCACCTCTTCACCGAGGGCCACGACGCACGCGCCGGTCAATGTGGCGATGTCGATGATCGCCGAGGGTTTGTACCGGCAGGCGTAGGAGAGAGCATCGGCCAGAATCAGGCGGCCTTCCGCGTCCGTGTTCAGCACTTCTATCGTCCTACCGGAATGGGATTTTAAAACATCGCCCGGCTTCAGCGCGCTGCCGCCGGAGAGGTTTTCCGTGGCCGGCACCAGGCCCACAAGATGGACGGGCAGCTTCAGATCCGCCGCCGCCCGGATAACGGCCAGCACCGCCGCGCCGCCCGCCATGTCCGTCTTCATCTCGTCCATTTTTTCCGCAGGCTTGATGGATATGCCGCCGCTGTCGAACGTCAGGCCTTTGCCCACCAGGGCAATCGGGGCTTCACCTTTTTTGCCCCCCGTGTATTCGAGCACGATCAGCTTGGGCGGCTGATCGCTGCCGGCGGCCACTCCCAGCAGCGCGTTCATGCCCAGCGCTTTCATCTGTCCCTTTTCCAGCACGCGGCAGGAAACATTTTTTCTTTTCGCGACCACCCGCGCCTGTTCGGCCAGAATTGACGGCGTCATCTCGTTGGCCGGCGCCGAAACCAGATCGCGGGCAAAACAGACCGCATCCGCAATGATTTTTGTTTTTTGAACTTCATCCCGGACGAGGGCATAATCCTTCGGACCGGGCACAATGGTCATCTCCTGCACATCCTGCAATTCTTCGCGGCCGACTGTTTTATAAGGCGAATAACGGTAAAGACCCAGAACGGCCCCTTCCACCGCCGCAGACACGACTTTTTCCTTTCGAACGTTCAAAAGGCTCAAATCCAGCGACACTGCCGCTTTACGAACCTTTGATCCGCGAAGCTCCTGCATGACCTTCGCAAAAGCCCTGCGGATTTTTTCCGGCGTCAGCTCATTTTTTTTGCCCAGTCCCACCAGCGCGATTCTTTTGGCCGCGAGAGTCCGGCTGTAGATCATCGTCACCTGCGAAGGCTTTGCCTCAAAACCACCGCTTTTTATAATATCGGCGATGAGCCCGCCGGATTTTCTGTCGATATCCGCCGCGGGACCGGACAGCGTCTTCTCCCCTTCACAAAAAACCAAAATAAAAGCCTCCGTTTTGACATCGGCAAGACTTCCCTTTTTAACCGTAATTTTCACTTAAACCTCCATATGAAAGCAAACTGATGTAATTTCGAACGCCATTTTCATTTACTAAAACGAGCACAACCAGACAGGTCTAAAATTAACAACATACCATGCACTATAATAAGAAATAGGCTGGAACAGCATGTTTTCAAGAAATGTTGTTAAGCCGCCCGGACGCGGACATGAGACTCTATTTTGGGCCAAATGGTCCTGCGTGCAATCCGCATATCGTAATCAACCTGGAGATTCAGCCATATTTCAGGGGACACGCCAAAATACTTGCCGAGGCGAAGAGCCGTATCGGCGGTAATCGACCGCTTGCCGTTAATGATTTCGCTGATCCGTCCCGGCGGCACATCAACGTCGCGGGCCAGCTGATTGGCGCTTATTCCCAATGGTTTCATGAATTCTTCGTAAAGAATTTCACCGGGAGTAACCGGTTCTAATAATTCCAAATCTTTCATTTTCTTTTCTCCAAATGATAATCAACGATTTCAACATTATAGGCGTCACCGCTTTCCCATGTAAAACAAATGCGCCACTGATCAATGATACGGATGCTGAATTGCCCCTTTCGCTCGCCTTTAAGTGCTTCCAATTGATTGCCCGGTGGCTGTCTAAGGTCTTGTAGGTTACGAGCACGATGCAAATAGGCAAGTTTTCGTCTTGCCTGTCGCTCAACAGCCTTAAAGCGAAGGACTAAACGATCATCGAAAAGAGAGGCTGTGTCCTTACAACGAAAAGTTTTAATCATGGTGAAACCTATTACGCAGCTCGTAATATGTAAAGCATAATTTTAAGACTCGACGAGCTGAAACCTGCACAATCTGGTTTCCTGTCATTCCTCGCGAAGGCGGGAATCTAGTATTTCTAATAAGTTATGGATTTCCGCCTTCGCGGGAATGACAATATTGTTGTTTTTATGTGGTTATGTAAACGTCTCTCTCCGGCACAGGCAAGTGTTCACGGGACAAAAAAAGCAGGCC
>JAAZOZ010000390.1 GCA_012797505.1 Smithella sp.
CCTGAGAGAACGACGCTCGTATGATATATCGCGCCAGATTCTCCATCGCCGAATCATCTTTTGGCGAAATCCGGTTGCCGCAGAAGACGTTGAAACCGGAATGTTTCCATGCGGACAGCATCCTGACCATCTCTTCCGTAAAACCTTCTTTTTTATAATACCCGATGAGCGGCGCTGTCTTCTGATGATATGTTTCCAGACGATTGGTTATGGCCTCTTCTGTTTCATCGGCCCTCTGAATGGTCTGATGGTTACACAACGTGCAGGTGCCGTCTTCCTTCGGCGGATTGTTTCTAATATTGTAAATCGCCTGACAATCAGGATTGCAGCAGGTTCTGCGCGTGGCCAGACGACCCAGAACAACGTCACGCGACACATCGAGGTTGGCGACAAAGTCCATCTGAATATTGAGTCTGGCCAGCAGCTTCTTCAGTTCTTCGGCCTGCGGAATCGTCCGCGGAAAGCCATCCAGAATAAATCCCTTCCGGCAATCCGGCTCCTGCAGCCTTGCTTCCATGATTTCCATAATCAGAGAATCAGGCGCCAGATCTCCCCGATCCATATATTCTTTTGCTTTTTTCCCCAAGGGAGTGCCGGCTTTCACGGCGGAGCGCAGAATATCGCCGGTGGATATTTGTACGGATCCGTCAAATTCCTCAAGCAACTTGGCGATAGTACCCTTGCCGGCTCCCGGTGCGCCTAATAATATTATTCTCATTTTTGCCTCACAAAACGCAATATCGAATGTTGTAAACTGCGGCGCTTATAATGCAAAACGCATATACGGTCAAGTTAATTAAACCGGAATAACCTCGGAAATATATTGGATTTTGTCAAATTTGGATGATCCCGAATTTCCCGGCCCCTGCGCCTCGCGCTTTCAGTCATGGTCCAGATCAACTAAGGTCTTGTAAAAAACCTGACGCGCCTGGTCATGGTGAAGGATGCCGGTTCCCGGTTAAAAGTGAGCTTGCCCAGAAGAAGATAGGCATCCTCCGGACGCGAGCTGCCCCAGCAATTCCGCGCTCTGCTCCCGGCTGAATGCTTCTTTGGCCTCCTGCTATATATTAATGCAGAAAAATAAACAAATAGATTTTACCCGGCGGCTAGTCAATTGTGATATCGAGATAAACGTGGCGATGTGCGGGTCGGAAATCGGCCCGCACATCGGGGGTTGGAAAGGGTTTCACATCACGTCACGGTGGCGTAGGTGGCTCGGATTTGTTTCTTATCGGTTTTGCCGAGGCTTGTTTTGGGAATATTGTCCGTAATGATATATTGATCGGGAATGGCATAGCGGGGAATCTTTCCCTGGTCGGCGCATTTCTGCATGTGGGTTTTCAGTTCTTCAGGCGTTATGCCGCCATCGCGGAACTGGGGCTTCAGGACGACCAGCAGCATGGGACGCTCTCCCCATTTGGCATCGGGAATACCAATGGCCGCACCCTCTTCAACCGCACCGTGGAGGCTGATGGCATTTTCCAGATCGAGTGACGAAACCCATTCTCCGCCGGTTTTAATGACATCCTTGAGCCGGTCCGTAATCTGGATATACCCTTCTGAATCCATATAGCCCACATCGCCCGTATGCAGCCAGCCGCCACGCCAGAGTTCTTCCGACTTTTCCGGATCCTTGTAATACCCTTTGGTAAACCAGGGGGCGCGGACGACAATCTCGCCGGTGGTCTGGCCGTCGTTCGGGAGGAAGTTGCCCATGGGGTCGACGATCCGTACATCGACCAGTGTAAGGGGCATCCCCGTTTTGATGACAATATCACTTTTCTGTTCGTTGTCATAGTGCTTCATGGACGGCTTCAGATTGGCAACGCTGATGACCGGGCAGGTTTCGGACATGCCGTAGCCCGCCATGATCTGAATACCCAGCTCCATGCCCGCCATGGCCAGACCCTTGGAAAGACGGGCTCCGCCAATGATTACTTTCCAGTGGGAGAGGTCGATCTTCTTGGCGATGGGGCTTGCCACCAGCATCTGGAGGATCGTGGGCACGCAGTGCGAATAGGTGACCTTTTCTCCGACAATGAGTTTGATCAGCATTTCCGGCTCGTATTTGCCCGGATAGACTTGCTTGACGCCCATCATGGTGGCGATAAAGGGAAAGCCCCAGGCATGGACGTGGAACAGGGGTGTAATGGGCATATAGACATCCGACGTGGAGAAGCGCAGCGGGCTGTCATGGGCGGTAATCGCAATGCAGACACTCATGGTGTGCAGAACAATCTGTCGATGGGTGAAGTACACGCCCTTGGGCAGCCCGATAGTCCCCGTTGTATAGAATGTGGTGGCCTTCGTATCTTCGTCCAGATCGGGAAAGTCAAAATCCGGCGATGCGGCGGCCAGGATCGCCTCGTATTCCGCGTCACAGGCGCCATCCGTCGCGGGAAGTTCATTGTTGTCTGAAAGCAGAACAACTTTCCTGACGGATTTGAGCTTGCTGCGGATGGACGCAAGCAAAGGCAGGAAATCGGCGTTGATGAGAATCACGTTGGCCTCGGCGTGATTCATCGTATACTCGAGCTGATCCGGAGACAGACGCCAGTTTACCGTGAACAGCACCGCCCCCATCATGGGAATGGCAAAGAAACTTTCCAGGTAGCGATGGGAGTCATAGTCAAAGACCGCCACCGTGTCCCCCTTTTTGACGCCAAGCCGGGTCAGTGCGCTCCCCAATCGGTTGATCCGTGCAAACAGATCGTTGTAAGTATAACGCATCTTGTTGCGATAAACGATTTCCTGGCTTCCCGCGGTCAGTCTTGGCCCATTGAGCAATTCCTTAATGGTCAGCTGAAACCCGTATTGATGGCCGTTCAAAGATTTTTCCTTCATGTTGCCCTCCTTATAGTTGTAGTTTTCCTTCATTGATAAGAACTTCCTTTTCGTTGGGCGCAGTATATTAAGCGCGGTCTTGTGTGTCA
>JAAZOZ010000391.1 GCA_012797505.1 Smithella sp.
ATTTTTCCCGCATCGTCCAACTGAACAAAACAGACGCCGACGATTTCCAGCGTCGCGCTTCCCACGGGGATTCTGGCCAGCCATTTGTTTAAAAAACCGTCTTCCAGCGGGATGCCTTCCGTCTGCCGCCAAACCCAATCCGGATTGGCGGACAGCAGTTTGCGAAAATAAGCCAGCAAATCCTTCTTGCCTTTTACACCATGGGGAATGCCCGGATCCAGGTAAAAGGCGTCGTCGGTATAAAAATCCGCCAGACGTTCGGGATGGTTGCCGGACCAGGCCGGCAGCCATTGTTCGGCAAATTTTCTGGCTTCCTCAGCGGAGAGATATTTCATATGGCCTCCATCTTTGTGATGAAACACCTGTTGTGTCGCCTTCGGCATTTCTGTGTTCGCTCTTGCCTTGGATTCTTACTTAAAAACCGTCTTTTCGTAAAGAATAACTTTTCCATCGCCCTTTCAAAGGAATCATGATTTTTATGTTATAATTCCTTTGACACAAAAGCGGCAATCTCTTATACTTCGCCGCAAATTCTAACGTATTCTTAAAATTGATTGGGGTCATATGACCGTCATTGCGCTGATTTTATTTTATCTGTTTTTCCCCGTGTTGGCCGTTTACCTGGCCAGGAAAAACGCTCTCTGTAACAAACTCGGCGCCGTCGTGATCTGTTACATTTGCGGAATCGTGATCGGCAATATCGGCGAGCTTCCCGCGAATCTGGCTCCCATTCAAAATCCCCTGATGCTGGTTGCCATCAGTCTGGCTCTGCCGCTGATGTTTTTTTCCATTGACGTGCGTCGCTGGAGCCGGCTGGCCGGCAAGTCGCTCCTTTCTTTCGGTTTGCAGACGCTGGCGATCCTGATCGTGGCCGCTCTGGGCTTTTTCATCTTCCGCGGCCGGGTGGGGGAAGAAACCTGGAAACTCGCCGGCATGTTTGTGGGGCTTTATACGGGCGGCACGGTGAACCTGGGCGCCATCGCCACGGCACTTCGCATCGATTCAACTCTGTACCTGGCCGCTCACACATCCGACGTTGTCGTGTCCGCGGTCTATTTGCTTTTTCTGATGACGGTCGGGCGGCGGATTCTGCTTAAATTTTTACCCGCTTTCCAAACGGCCGGAGTTGTGTCGCCTGCCGATCATCCGGATTTCGATTCTTACACCGGCATTTTTGAAAAGAAAACTTTTGTTCCACTCCTGGGCGCACTGGGACTTTCCGTGCTTATTTTTATAACGGGAGGCTTGTTTTTTCTTGTGTGGCATGAGGATATCGCTTTTGTCGCGGCCATCCTTTCCATATGCACGCTGGGGATCGCTTGTTCGTTTGTTCCCCGAATCCGGAATATAAAGATGACCTATCAGGCAGGCAATTATTTCATTCTGATCTTCTGTCTTGTGGTGAGCTCCATGGCGGACTTTAACCGCCTTGTGTCCACTGCCCCGGTTATGCTGGTTTATGTCACTTTCACCATATTGATCTGCCTTGCGCTGCATGTGGCGCTGGCGAGAATATTCAGGATCGACGCGGACACCGTCATCGTGACCTCTGTTGCGGGAATTTGCTCGCCTCCGCTCGTTCCGATGGTCGCTTCGGCTTTGAAGAATAAGGAAATCGTACTTTCCGGGGTTATCACCGGCATCATCGGCTGGGTCATCGGAACCTACCTCGGAATATCGTTGTCGTATATTCTGCGCGGAACAGGCGCTTAATCGATCAATTTCATTAGGGGAGGCTGTCATGAAGCTTTATGAATTTAATGAATCGTACCGGTTGTTCGAGGAAGCGCAGCAGTACGTTCCCAACGGCATTTACGGTCCCCGCACTCCGGCCTTTCTCACCTTCGGGTCATATCCCGCCTTTATCCGGCGGGGAGAAGGATGCCGGATCTGGGATGTGGACGGTAACGAATACATCGATTACATGTGCTCCTTCGGAACCAACCTCCTGGGATTGAAGCATCCGAAGGTCGATGCGGCGGCGAAAAAACAATGGGAAAACGCAGACTGCTTCACGCTGCCGTCCGATCTGTGGCTTCCGCTCGCCAAAAAAATCGTGGGAACGATTCATGGC
>JAAZOZ010000061.1 GCA_012797505.1 Smithella sp.
AAACGGTTGGCAGAACGTTACAGACTCCCACTTTTTGCACAGAAAATGGGAGGAAGAGAAAGGATGAACGTTTTGCAACCGAACAAGAAAACATCAATCATTACGTTACTTACCAATGGTGTCAGTCAGCGCGAGATTGGGCGGAAAGTACGCGTGGATCGGAAGACCATCCGCAAGTATGCCCGGATGGCGGATAAGAATAAAGAAACACAAACAACCGCCGACATCTCAAAATCCCCCGGGGTGGCCACCGGCTCCGGGGAGAGCTTGGACCAAAATCCCCCACCCCGGCCACCGGCTTTTGAGGCGCCATCTACGCGGGATGAACCCATGCCGGCTCACGCCCGGTCAGCCTGCGAAGAACATCGTCCCTGGATTGAAGAGCAGGTGCGCCTGGGGCGTAATGCCGTCTCCATCTATCAGGACCTGGTCGAGCTGTATGCCTTTGAGCACAGATACAACAGCGTAAAACGCTTTTGCCGCGCGCTGCGCAAAAAGAATCCAGGCCGGTATGATCGTCTGGAGTTTCCTCCCGGCGAAGAAGCCCAGGTGGACTATGGCCTCGGTGCGCCTACGCGTCTTCCGGGGAAAACCACCTATCGCCGCCCCCGATTGTTTGTCATGACCCTGAAGTACTCGCGCCGCTGTTTCCGAAAGGTGGTCTGGAAATCCAGTAAAGAGATTTGGGCCAAACTTCATGAAGAAGCCTTCCGGTATTTTGGCGGCGTCACCCGGTATGTCGTTTTGGACAATTTGAAAGAGGGCGTCATCACCCCCGACATCTATGAACCGGAGTTAAACCCGCTGTATGCATCCGTTCTGGCTCATTATGGCGCCGTGGCTGATCCTTGCCGTGTAGCCGACCCTGATCGCAAGGGCAGCGTGGAAAATGCGATTCAGCATACGCAGGACACCGCCCTGAAAGGCCGGCGGTTTGAAAGCATCGAAGAGCAGAATCAATGGCTGATGCACTGGGAAGAACAATGGGCGGCCAAACGGATTCACGGCCGGATGAAACGGCAGGTTCAGGAGATGTTTGAGGAAGAAAAACCGTTTCTCCAGTCTCTGCCCTTGAACAGTTTTGCCTACTTCTCTCAGGAAACACGCACCGTGCAGGATGACGGCACCATTCAGGTTCATGACTGCTACTATGCCGCACTGCCTGCAAAACTGCACACCAAAGTGATGGTGCGCATTTACGACCAGGAGATTGAAATCATCGATCCGAAGACCCTGGAAGTGATCCGGCGGCATGTTAAGGGACAACGGAAAGGCATGGTCTTCATGGAGGAAAACGATCGTATTTTCAATCCTTCCCGTCAAACAGGCCGCCTGTTGGCGCAGGCCGCCGCCATCGGCCCCTGTACGGAAACGTTGTGCAAAAAACTGTTTGAAGGAGAAGGCCGGTTGGAACACCGCCGCATGCGGGGCATTATCGCGCTGGCCCGAAAGCACAGCGCCGGCCATATCGAGCAGGCTGCAAAGATTGCGCTGGAGCGGGGACTGCGCTCCTCCAGAATCATCAGAAAACTGGTTGAGAGGATTGTCGAAGCGGATTTGGCCGAAAAAGAGAAAACATCATCCGCATTGACTCAGGAGCACAGTCTCATCCGGTCACCACAGGACTATGCGCTGTTTTTTGAAACCCATGCGGCCGGCAACGGTTGTCACCCCCATATTCTACAGTAAAAGGAGTCAAAACATGAGCAGAACCATTGAAGAAGTCGAAAAACAACTCCGGGCGCTCCGGCTGCACGGCATGGCCCAAACCCTCCAGGCCCGTTGCCTGCAGGCGCAGCAAAGCGAAGGCATAAGCATCCTGGATGTCCTGACACAACTTGCGCAAGATGAACTGGATTGCCGTCAATCACGTTTGATTGAACGGCATCTCCATCAATCCGGATTAGATGATTTTAAAATCATGCAGGATTTTGACTGGTCGTATAATCCGAAACTGCCGAAACGGGAGATTCTTGACCTGTTAAGCGTCAAGTTTGTGCAGAATGCCGATGACGCGCTTTTGATCGGTCATCCCGGAACCGGGAAAAGCCACGTTGCCAAGGCTGTTGCCCATGCGGCAATTCAATCCGGTTATCAGGTGGCTTGCCGGGAAGCGCAGCGGTTCTTTGATGATATCTTTGAGGCCACGCAAATAAAAAGACGCAACAAGCTGCTGAAGTTTTTCTGTGGCGCCGATCTGTTAGTGATTGATGATCTGTTCCTGCAAAAACGCCTGCCGCAGACCGCCGCCGAAGATCTGCTCGATGTGATTCTGGATCGCTACCGCCACCGGAAAAGCACGATGATTACCTCAAACCGACCCATTGAGGATTGGGGAATGCTGCTCGGCGACAATGCGGCGGCTTCGGCCATTCTCGACCGTCTGTTGCATCACGGTCATCTGCTGAAATTTGAAGGCAAAAGTTACAGGCTCAAAGAGGCATCTAAAAGACTTGCATTAGAAAGGAAAAGCAACTAAATAAAAACCCGTTCTGCCGACCCTGGGGTGGGGGATTTTGACCCGGCCACAGGTGGGGGATTTTCAAGTGGCCATCCGGGGGATTCGCTTTTGGTGAAAATTGCCGATGTTTTGTTCAACGTACAGCAGAACGTCTTTTAGGTTTAGTTTTTTCATATACCGCCTTTGGTTCAAACAGATATAATTCAACGGGTTTCAGTTTTTCTTGCGCCATTTCACAA
>JAAZOZ010000392.1 GCA_012797505.1 Smithella sp.
GTGGTGGACTATGTTTTGGGACTCCGCGGGGCCTGTGCCAAATTGGTCTGTCTTTGCGGGAATCATGAATCCATGCTCCTGAACTATCTGGAAGGCGTGGAGGAGGATCTGTATCTGCAAAACGGCGGCGCCGCGACGCTCCGGGACTACGGAATCTTCCTGTCGGATTCCCCGCGTGTCCGGAAAGGAAAGATTCCCGCCGAACACCTGAGCTTTTTTGAATCGCTTCTGCCGTATTATGAAACGGATCAGTATCTGTTTGTTCATGCGGGGCTGCGTCCCGGGGCGCCGGTTGCCTGTCAGTCCGCTTGGGATCTGCAGTGGATCCGGCGGGAGTTCATCGATTCCGAAGACGATTTCGGAAAGCGGGTGGTTTTCGGGCATACGCATTTCAACGCGCCGCTGGTTGCCGAAAATAAGATCGGCATTGACACCGGCGCGGTTTACGGCGGCAGCCTTACCTGTGTACAGTTGCCGGCGTTAAAATTTTATCAGGTATCGACATGAAAATCATCGAATGTGTGCCGAATTTCAGCGAAGGATGCGACGAAGCGAAGATCGATTCCATCGCACGTGTATTGAAGGCGTCCGGAGGGATTCGTCTGATGGATTACGGCGGGGACCGGGATCACAACCGGAGCGTTTTTTCGTTTCTGGGGAGACCGGAAGATGTGCTGGCCGCGGCGCTGGCCGCGGCGGGTCAGGCGCTCAAGGTCATCGATATGCGGCGGCAGACCGGTGTTCATCCCCGGTTGGGGGCGGTGGATGTGGTTCCCTTCATTCCCCTGGGAAAAACGAAAATGGAAGACGCCGTGAATCTGGCGCGCCTCTTCGGCAACCGGTTATATGAACAGTTTGGCGTTCCGGTTTATTTCTACGGCGAAGCGGCGCTCGTTCCGGGGCGCAAAGAGCTTGCGGATGTCCGTCGCGGCGGCTATGAGGCTCTAAAGGAAAAGATGTCCATTCGGGGCGACGCGCCGGATGTCGGCGAACCCGTATTTCATCCGGGCGCGGGCGCGACGGCCGTCGGCGCGCGCGAGCCGCTGGTGGCGTACAACATCAATTTGAACAGCGACGATCTGAGACTGGCGCAGAAAATCGCCTCGCGCATCCGCGAAAAAAGCGGCGGCCTTCCGCATGTGCGCGCCATTGGCGTCATTTTGAAGAGCAGGCATCTGGCGCAGGTTTCCATGAACCTGACGTCCTGCCGGGAAACGCCGCTCAAAGCGGTTTATGAACGGGTGGAGGCGCTTGCCGCCGAGCGCGGTGTGCAGATTCTGGAGTCGGAGCTGATCGGACTGGCGCCCAAATGCGCTTTTACGGGCACCAGGCCTGAAAAGCTCAAACTGGTGAATTTCAGCAAAGACCGTCTGCTGGAAACGCACCTGAAGGAGTTCGCAAGCGCGTGAAAGCGCGGGAGGTTGACAGCGCCGGCAAAGAATGTTAAACCGCCGCATTCTTCGGGAACCTTAACCGGGATTGCCCCTGTAGCTCAGCAGGATAGAGCGACAGATTCCTAATCTGTGGGCCGCGTGTTCGACTCACGCCAGGGGCACCA
>JAAZOZ010000393.1 GCA_012797505.1 Smithella sp.
GAGAAATCTTGAACAAACGGCCATTATGAAGATTTCTCGTCGCTCACGCTCCTCGAAATGACATTTTTCAAAGCTCTCTTCGTGTCGCGTCATGACGAAAAGCTCAGCCAGGGCGGCATCGCGGATACCTGGAACAGTTGAGGGATTTGCACAACCTGCTTCCCCGTCATTCCTCGTGCCCCAACCTGTCATTCCCGCGCAGGCGGAAATCCAGGTTGATCAACCTTTTCCAGACTCCCGCCTTCGAGACTGTATCGCAATATTACGGAATCGGCGCGATCACCTGTGACGATGCGAACAGCCAGGTGACGACCAGCGCGTTCATCAGCGCGCTCAAATAAATCGTTCCCGAAATCTGGTAGAACCAGGTGGACTGGATCATCACAATCGTCAGCGTCAGCATGATGAAAAAAAGCTCGATGATAAACACCACGAAAACGCCGCCCGGCCCCTCGAACGGAATGAAGCCGGTCGTCAGCAGCGGGACGTACTGCACCAGCAGAAAAAGGAAGAGCGGGCTGATCAGCGCCAGAATGTTTCTCCCCGTCCACGAGACGTACGTTCGCCACCAGCTCGATTTTTCGGCGCGTCGGAGCTGCCCGTGCACAAACGACGTCAGCACCAGGAAACCGAAAAGGATAAACGGGAAATAGAGCGCGAACATGAGCATGCGATAGGGAGTCAGATCGCTCAGCAGCGGATAGATAAACCGGTAATCGACGAGCGCCAGCTTCTCACCGAGAAACTCACAGAGATACAGAAAGGCAAAAAGCAGCAGCGCCAGCAGGACGGTACGGCCGGTCCGCCCCGGATCGAGGCCCCATCGCTCCCTGAAATGCGAGATACCGAGGTCATACCAGCTAAGCCCGCCGGCGACGGACTCCCTGCGATACCACCGCCGCAGCAGGATGAGGCCGATGATATTGATGATGACGAACCACCAGACGATCGCGTCCACGAGCAGCATGGGAAAAACCTTATCCACGCGGACAACGAACTTGTGGATCGCGAAGAGCGTCATGATGAGCGGGAGATACAGCCACATGAGCGCCCCGTTGATCGCGGCGAACTTCCACCATTGTCCGTCGGGGCAGGCATAACCGAAGGTCTGGCCCTGACGGATCGGCCTGAAGAAACGGGTCCGGAGCGCGATCAGCCCAAGGGGAAGGAGCGAAAGGAAACCGGCCAGCATAGCCAGCAGCGTCATCGCCTCTTTGATGGGCCAACGCTGGTCGTTCTTGTCTTTCCACAGCTGTTCCGGCGGATGCAGGGCCAGGCGCATCCAGTCGAGCGCCTCGGCGATACAAGCCCTGCTGTGCGACTCCTGCACGTGAGAGATTCGCGTAACGAAGACGCGGCGGGCCGTCCCATCGGCAAAATCGCCGTAGGTGGTGTTGAATTGAGGGTGTGCGACCGGAAACGCATTGAGCGTGGCCTCCGTTTTCATCCACTGTTCCATGAGATTCGTGGTGCCGGTAAAACGGTCGCGGAACTCGTCGAACTCGCCGATGATCATGATCATGTTCTGCGGCCGGTCGCGCGTGGCGCGTTTGTCATAGGCGTTCCCGATGATGGCGACCGCCCGGATGGAGGGATCCGCAAGCGCGATCCAGTAGGAATACTCGGCCCCCATGCTGTGCCCCATCACCCCGACGCGGCCTGAATCCACAAAGGGAAGCGACGCAAGATACTTCGCCGAGGTGCGGGCCCCGAACGTTTTGTCGAACCGCGGATCGTTCATGTCGTGCGGCGGGTCCGAATTGCCCCTGCCGACGGCGTCGATGCTGAGCGTTACAAAGCCTCTTCGACCGAGCTCGATGGCGTAGGCGTCGCCGCTTTCACGGTTGTTCTGGTATCCGTGGATGAAGAGTACGCCGGGGTGCTTGACCGTTTCGGTCGCGGAGAGGGGCCTGAAGAGCTTGCCGCGAATCCGATTGCCGTCTTCATTCACGAAATAAACATTGGATACCTCCACAGCCCCGTTATCCGTCTGCGCCCTGTGGGCCGAAAATACGGCGCCGATGAGCACAAGCTGGAAAGCGATGAAGACGATGAAGGCCTTGAGACTGCTCCCCCGAAGAAATAACTGATCGGTATTCATCCTGACCTCCTTCTCCTGGAATCTTGATCTCAGCAAAAAAATTTATCCAAAATTTTAACGGCTAAAATCATCGACATCGGCCGGAACCTCATTTTACCAAAGGCGGCAAGGGCAAAGAAAACAGATCAAGTCTCCGAGCAAAAGCCTGAACGAAGATGATCCTCGTCAGATGGCCGCGTCCCAGATTTTCGGCCAGGCGGCTTCGTTTTTGCGCCGGAACAGGTTCTGGTGGCCGAGCGCCCTGACGCCGAGGTCGGAGGGCCGCAGAACATGAA
>JAAZOZ010000394.1 GCA_012797505.1 Smithella sp.
CGAAGCGGAAGCGGAGGTCGTGTCCTTTATTGACTTTCCCGATCATTACGTTTACAACCGCGACGACCTGGAAGCGCTGGGCTGGCATTTTTCGGCGCAAAACGCCGATTGCCGGCTGACCACGGAAAAAGACGCCATGCGCCTGGAGGCCTTTCCGGATTTCTTACAAACGCTTTTCGTCGCGCGCGTGGAAATGGACATTCAGCCGGCAAAACGATTTGAAGATTTCATCATCAACCGCCTGGCCGGAGCCTCAACTTCAGGAAAGACATGAAAACCAAACCGTCCGCGAAAATCAGCATCACGATTGCCGCCGCGAAAATGATCCCGCTTGCGGTCAGGAGATGGATCGCAAACCGCATCGGCGGCCTCGGGTATTGCCTGTCGCTGAAGCACAGGCTCATTGCCCTGCATAATCTCATGCGCTCTTTTCCGGAAAAGCCCCTCGATGAAATCGTCGCCATCGCCAGGGCCTCTTACAAAAGCTTTGCCCTGGTTTTTGCGGAATTTCCGGAAATTCTTTGTCTTGACAGAAACAACATTAGAAAATGGGTTTCCGTCCGCGGACTGGAGCATTACGAAGCGGCTCTCCGCGAAGGAAAGGGCGTTGTGCTAATTACGGCGCACTTCGGCAACTGGGAGATGGGCATGGCCGCCATGGCCCTTCTGTCCCGCCCGCCGACCTTCGTAGCGCGTGTGCTCGACAGCGCGATCCTTGAAGAGGGAAGCGTTTATATCCGCTCGACGGTGGGAATCGGCATCATTCACAAGGAAAACGCCATGCGGCCCATGCTTCGTCTGCTGAAGCAGGGCGAAGCCGTCAAGATGTTGATCGACCAGAACGTTGCCGCTTATGAGGGCGTTTTCATCAACTTCTTCGGGCGGCCGGCCTGTACAACTTCAGGAGTTGCGTTAATGGCGATGCGCTCAGGGGCTGCCGTTCTTCCGGTCTTTACAAACCGCATGCCCGACGGCACATATCTGACCGAAATCGGTCCGAAAGTGGAAACCGTCCACACAGGGGACAGACGCCGCGATGTGGCGACCAATACGCAAAATTACGCGACCATCATTGAGAACCACATCCGCAAATATCCGGAACAATGGCTCTGGATACACCAGCGCTGGAAGACCAAGACTTGCCAGGCGAAGGAATAGTGGGTGGCGTCCCTCGACAGGCTCGGGATGACAAGGTTGTTTGTCATGGTGAGCTCGTCGAACCATGACACAGGCAGTGGAAGGTAATGAGCGAAAAGATGGGCGATGGGCGAGGATTGTAGGGAACGGTCGCGTGACCTTTAGGTTATTCAAACCGTTCCGTACGAGTCATGAACAATGGGCGATGGGCTGGTAGGGCGCGGTCCCCGAACGCGCCGCAAGGTGAATAATGCCCTTCCCTTCGGCAGGATCAGGACAGGCTAGGCTCAGGGTGACATCATGTGTCATGGTGACATTGTCTGTCGAGTGGTGACATTGTCTGTCGAGTGGTGAGCTCGTCGAACCATGGTGAATGATGAAATGTAGGGAACGGTCGCGACCGTTCCCTACGGGTCATGGGTAAGAGGTCATGGGGTATGGGGGAAAACCCGTAGCTCAGAAAAAAATGTAGGGCGGGGTGAACCACGCCATAAGCGGACATAAATGTCCGCACTACGTAAAAAAATTGTAGGGAACGGTTTGAAACCGTTCCGTACGGGAGCTGGATTCCCGCCCCCCGACTTCTCGAGGGCAGGCTTCGCGGGAATGACGAGAAAATAGATTGTGCAAAGTCAGGTGATGGGGAAAGATGCTGGAAGCAAAAAATAAATTGCCGCTGGAGGGACTGAACAAAATCCTGATCCGCGGCACCAACTGGATCGGCGACGCCGTGATGACGCTGCCCGCCGTCGCATCCGTGCGCGCGGCCTATCCCGGAGCGCATCTGTCCGTTTTAGCCAAGCCGCCCGTCTCCGACATCTACAAAATGTTTTCCGCCGCCGACGAAATTCTTCCCTATCCGCGGAAATTCGACAATGCACCGGGCGTCCTTCGCCTGGCGTATTCGCTCCGGCCGAAAAAGTTCGATGCGGCCATTTTGCTGCAAAACGCCATCGAAGCCGCCATCATCGCTTATGTGGCCGGCATCGGCGTGCGGGCCGGCTACAGCACCGACGGCCGCGGCTTTCTGCTGACGCATCCCGTCCGGCGAAGCGCGGACATCCTCCGCGTCCATCAGATCGACTATTATCTGGAAATGGTCAAGGCGCTGGGCTGCGCGGATGTAGATCACTCGCTGCGCCTGGAAACGAGCCTTTCAACCGCAGCCACCCGGGAAATTCTGCGCAAATACCTGCCGGAAAACAACAGGCCCCTCATCGGCATCGCTCCCGGCGCCATGTACGGCCCGGCAAAGCGGTGGCTTCCGGAAAGATTCGCGCAGGCGGGAGAGAGCCTGGCAAAAAAATTGGACGCTCAGGTTCTTCTTTTCGGAGGCGGGGACGATTGGGAAACGGCTGAGCTGGTGCGCGGGCAGGCGCAAACGGATATGATGAATCTGGCGGGCCGCACATCGCTTGAGGACTCGGTGTATCTCATATCGCAATGCCGGCTGTTTCTCAGCAACGATTCGGGCCTCATGCACGTGGCGGGAGGCTTGAATATTCCGACGGTCGCGATTTTCGGCTCCACCAATCCGGTTACCACGTCGCCCGCGGGAGAAAGAACGACGCTGGTGCGCAAAGAAACGCCCTGCAG
>JAAZOZ010000395.1 GCA_012797505.1 Smithella sp.
GCAAGTACAAGAACTTTACGAAAAATCGATGGGACGTTCTGACAGAGCTGGTCTTCAACCTCGGTCTGACGAGGTTCAGGGGATTCAAACGGATGATTTCCGCGATCGACGGGGGCGATTGGCAACAAGCGGCGGCTGAGCTCGAAGACTCAAAATGGTATCGGCAGGTAGGACCCAATCGCGGAGACACTTTGGTGTGCCTTCTTCGCGAAGGTTAAGTGACGACATTGCAGCACAAAAAAAAGGAGGATTGAAAGTGAAAAACTGGAAAACGACGGCATCGGGCATATTGGCGGCATTGGGGATGATCTTTCCTTTGTTCGGAATTCCGGCGGAAGTCGGAAACGCGGTAAGCACACTAGGCCTTTTTCTGATCGGCCTTTTCGCCAAGGACAGCAACGTCACGGGCGGCAGTGTGAGCCAATGAAAAGATTTCTCGCAGCGCTCGTCATTCTTGTGGCGGCAACTTCGGCGCAGGCGTGGGTGACTGTCGGCGATGTCATGGCAGGCACATCCGAGGTCACCCTGCAATGGGAGCCATCCATCGACCACGACTACATCACCGGCTACCGGCTTTACTACGGTCCAGCGGCTGGTCAATACACCACAAAGATCGAGGTCGGCAAGGTCACGACTTATACGATTTCACTGCCGGACGGGACCTATTTCATGGCTCTGACCGCTTATGACGACCGCGGGCTGGAGTCGGCCTATTCCAACGAAGTGAGCACAACGATCAAGACGAGCATCCGACCGCCCAAGAACCTGATCATCTTTTCAGTGACCATCTTGAACGGGACGGCGAAGGCACAGGGGCGGTGAGATGGATGTTTGGGGCGGCGCGTACAAGCGATTCATGATGGTTTCCGGACCGGAAACGGAGCCGGTCTCCCTGGCCGAACTCAAACTGCATCTGCGGCTCGATTCGGGGAGCTTCGCCGAAAATATAGACAGCACCCAGAGCATCGCCCCGGGAAGTCACGCGACGACGTCAGGATACGGGCTGACCGGAACCACTGTAGAGATTCTCGGGTATCAAACTGTTGTCTATCTGAAAGCCGGGGAAAATGGAATGGGCGGGACCGTTGACGTCAAAGTCCAGGAATCCGACGACAACAGCGCCTGGGTTGACTGGACAAACGGCGCTTTCACCCAGGTAACGACCGCGAACGACCATGCAACCTATGAAAAAGCCTACACCGGCTCGAAACGGTATATCCGCACCGTCGCCCGGATTCTTGTCGCGGCCTGCGACTTCGGTGTCGACATCGTCCGGCTCGCCCCAACAACGGCGGAGGACGCACTGTTGAATGACCTCATCACGACGGCACGGGAACGCGTCGAAGAAATAACAAAAAGAGCGTTGATCACGCAGACCTGGGACTACTGCCTGCCGCGATGGCCTGACGGCGACTGCATCGAGCTCCCCTTCGGGAACCTGCAATCGGTGGAATCGATCACCTATAAGGATACCGACGGAACGATCAACACACTTCCGGCCGGCGATTACATCATCGAGCCAAACGGCGAGCTAATCGGGCGGATCGTCCTTGTCTACGGGAGTTCCTGGCCTTCCGCTGCGCTCTACCCGGCGAACCCGATAACGATCAGGTTCGCCTGCGGGTGGGCTTCCGCCTTGGTCGTGCCCAAGCGGATCAAAACAGCGATCAAGATGATCTGCGCGGACCTGTACGCGATGAGAGGCGAGCCGGTGGTGGGACAGACGGTCACCGAGGACAAATCGGTGCAACGGCTGCTGGCGAGCATGAGGCTCTGGGAGGAGTTTTGAGATCCGGCAGACTGGACAGGCGCATCACGCTGCAGCGCAAAACGGTCGTTGAAAACAGCTATGGCGAGCCGATCGAAACTTGGGTGGACTTGGCGACGGTGTGGGCGGAATACCTGCCTGCCGGGGGCGTCGAACGATATGCCGCCACACAGATGGTGGCCGAAGCCGACACGAGATGGCGGATACGGTACAGAGCGGACGTGACCCCGGTCGACCGGCTCAGTTACGCGGGAAGAATACATGACGTCACAGGGGTGGTGGAAATTGGACGCCGTGAAGGGCTGGAAATCTATTCGAAAGCGAGGGCGGAGGGATGAACGGGCATGGCTCGTTTTCGTTTGAGCTGAAGGGTGTGAAGGAATTGACAAGGCTTCTCGACCAGCTGCCGACTGTCGCCATGAAAAAGACGGTCCTCAGAAACGCTTTGAAGAAGGCGGGAAGCCCGATCGCCGAAGCGGCCAGGGCGAACGTGCCGGTCGTGACGGGC
>JAAZOZ010000062.1 GCA_012797505.1 Smithella sp.
GTGCAGTTTGCGGCGATCCAGGCGCTCACCGGCGAAGCGGGGTTTATTGAAGAGATGCTCTCCGTTTACGGACGCCGCCGGGAGCTGGTTTTGAAAACGCTCCAAAAGATCGGCATTGATTTTCAGCCGCCACGCGGCACGTTTTATCTGTGGGTGCCCGCGCCGAAAGGCATGACGTCGCTGGAATTCACCAACCGCCTGTTTGACAAGACCGCCGTCGTGGTGGCGGCCGGGACGGCTTACGGCCAGTACGGCGAAGGGTTCATCCGCATTTCGCTCACCGTGCCGGATGATCGGCTCCAAGAGGCGATGGAGCGGATCGAAAAAGAATTTGCGCCATAACGCTGTAGGGAACGGTCGGGACCGTTCCCAGCAGGTTTGAGGCAGTAAAGAATGGAAATGGGCATTCTGGGGCTTCCCCAAAGCGGGAAGAGCACCCTGTTTGAAATCATGACCGGCGTGAAAGTGAGCCCGTCGCACACCGAAACGGTTGTGCGCGGACAGGCTTCCGTGCCGGACGCGCGCTTCGACCGGCTCGTCGAAATCTACAAACCCGCCAAAGTCTCTCCCGCCAGGGTGCCGTTTATCGACGTCCACGCGGTGGGCGAGCATCCTTGGGAGGCCATCCGCCAGAATCTGAGCGGCGCCGACGGCATCCTGCACGTGGTGGACGGTTTTTCCCTGCCGGATATTTCGATTGCTCTCGACGCCTATCGGAAACTCGAAGATGAACTGGTTCTCTCCGATCTCCTCATCATCGAAAAGAAGCTCGAACGCCTGGCCAGGATGTCCAAAAAAGCCATTCCGGCGCAGGAAGCGGCGCAAAACGAGCTTTTGCCCCGGCTCAAAGACTGTCTGGAAGAGGGACGGCCGCTGCGTCGGGCGGGCCTTACCGCGCAGGAAGTCTTTACGCTCAAAAGTTTTTCATTCTGGACGATCAAACCGGAACTGGTCGTGGTCAACGTGGCCGAAGACAATCCGGCGTTTGCCGATGAATTTGCCGAAGCCGCCCATCTTGCCTGCCCGGTAATGGGCATCTGCTGCAAGGTCGAGGCGGAGTTGGCCGGACTCGACGCGGCCGATCAGAAGGAGTTTTTGGCCTCGATGGGCCTTGCGGAGGCCGCCTTCGGCCGGATCATCCGCGCCGCCTTTTCGCTTCTGGGGCGCATCTCCTTTTTCACGGTCGGCGAGGATGAAGTCAAGGCCTGGGTCATTCCGCAAAACACAAAAGCCCCCAAGGCCGCGGGCGCCATCCACAACGATTTCGAACGCGGATTCATCAAGGCCGAAGTCATGTCCTTTGACGATTTCATGGCGCACGGCGGTTCGCACGCGCGGGTGAAATCCGCCGGCCGCCTGCGCCTGGAGGGCAAGGAGTACGTCGTTGCCGACGGCGACATCATCACCTTCCGCTTCAACGTCTGACGGGTCCCGGGTCTCAGGCCCGGAAGCCGTCTTCGGTCATTCCGCTTTTCGTCTTTACCGCTTTCCGTTCCAGGGCTGGTTCGGCTCCGCGTCGCAGTAGCCCCACTGACCGCTGAAACGGCTGCCGTCAAAGACAAACCGGAGCTTTCCCCAGTAATAGCGGCCGTTCTTCGCATAGGGACATTTGGTGCCGGACATGTCTTCGATCCAGAAGCCGGACATCGTGTTTCCCGACAACGTGCCGATAATTTCTCCATGCTCCTGCGGCAGGTAGGCGCCGGAGACCTGGTTTCCCGTCTGCCACAACTGGATGTCTCCGTTGTCGGTTTTCCAGGAGCCGCTGACGGAAATTTCCCTGCTGTAACCCGGGTGGCCTGCCTGGTCCGACGACTGAAATTCAATTCGGGTAATGTCCCGGTAGGGAATGGTCATATGCCGGCCGTCCTTGAAATAGATCGTAAGCGCATTTTCGGCCACGGCCGCTGACGGAGCCGCCCACAACATCAGGATCATGCCGATCCAAAATATTTTTCTCATCGCTGACCTCCTTGAAATGATTTCTGTTTGTTAAAAAATTGTTCATTGCGCAGCGTGCGACAGAAACTTTGCGATGTTCCGTCATCGCGTCCTCGCGGCTGCGTCTTCCAGCGCTTTCAGGTAAAGCTCCGTTTCCGAAGCCGATCGATTGCCCAGCGGCTGATTCAGGCCGGTTCCTTCCGAGGAAACGTTCACAAACCAGTTGTTGTCGTTGATCCGCTGGAAACGGATCGTGATCAACGTGTTGCCGTGAAAAAAAGAATTCCGATGGACTTTGATCGCGCCTTCCTCATCGTCCTTTTCGCATAGGTCGCCGGGGAATGTTTCCCTTGCCGTTTCAAAAGCCAGATACGTCGCCTGCCAGCGCGTTCCCGTGAGGATCACCGGACGCAGCGCCGAGGACGGCGACACCGATGTCTGGGCGGCGCTGCACGCTGAAAAGAGCCAGATCAGCGCAAGGAAAGATAAAAGTACTCCTGAGCGGCGCAAAGAGCCTGTGACCATCAGGTTTTCAGGGGATCGAAAAAGTTTTCTCCTCCGCAGAGAGCCGGTTAAACGCAATGAACATCAGCTCCTTATCTTTGGTTTCCAGAATGAATATCGTTTGCCTCTTTTTTTCCGGTCAAGCCGTTATTGCGACCATTCTTTTTCCAATCGCCCAGAACGAATGCGGCTGACGGTTTTTCTAGCATAAGTCGATTACAAAAGACGAGCAGTATTTGATGGGTTCCATCCGAAAAAACAGAGTTGGGCGGGGATTCGATCGGGCGGGGAATAAAAAACGAGAACCGCGAACGCCGTCTTGTCTTTTTCTGGAGTCATTCGTTTTACACTTGGTCTATTGCGGGTGGCCATCACCACGAAGACCCTGTGGTTTCTTTTTACAGTTAACATCCAGTAGAATGGACTCAATACGCGCGTCGCAGTTTCTCGTTGACTATAATCTACTGCTGTCTGTGCTTAAAGTCAAGCCTGGAGCGCTTACGGCCGGAGGATGGAAAAGGAAACGCCGGGCAGGGGGATGATGCCGGATAAATTACTGAATTTATGAATAAAAATGGCGGAGAGAGCGGGATTTGAACCCGCGGTACACCTTTAAAGGGCGTACAATCGCTTAGCAGGCGATCGCTTTCGGCCACTCAGCCATCTCTCCGCTGATTTTTTCAGGCCTGTATGTTTAAAACAGTACGTCTCAATCTGCAAGAAGTTCTGTATGTTCTGGCGGAGGGAGCAGGATTCGAACCCGCGAACCTTTCGGTCAACGGTTTTCAAGACCGCCGCCATAGACCACTCGGCCATCCCTCCATCGTAATTTTTCCCGGTTATGCTTCCGGCCTTACGGAGTGATCCGCTCCAGACCTCTCATATAAGGACGCAGCGCCTCCGGGATGACGACGCTTCCGTCGGCCTGCTGATAGTTTTCCAGAACCGCGACCACCGTGCGGCCCACAGCCAGTCCGGAGCCGTTCAGGGTATGCACGAATTCCACCTTGCCGCTGTCTTTCCGGCGGAAGCGGATTGCCGCCCGCCTGGCCTGGAAATCCTCAAAGTTGCTGCATGAGGAAATTTCCCGGTACGTGTCCTGTCCGGGCATCCAGGCTTCCACGTCGTAGGTTTTGGCCGAAGAGAAGCCCAGATCGGCGGTGCACAGGCAAACAGTCCGGAAAGGGATGCCCAGCCTTTTGAGGACTTCTTCCGCGTTGGCGGTCAGCTTTTCCAGCTCATCGTAAGACGTCTCCGGTCTGGAGAATTTGACCATTTCCACCTTGTTGAACTGGTGCTGGCGGATCAGCCCCCGCGTGTCCTTCCCGTAGGAACCGGCTTCCGCGCGGAAACAGGCCGAATACGCCACCAGATAAACCGGCAGTTTTTCCTCTTCCAGGATTTCATCCCGGTAAACGTTCGTGACCGGAACTTCCGCCGTCGGAATCAGGTAATAGTCCATGCCTTCAATTTTAAAAAGATCTTCCTTGAACTTGGGAAGCTGGCCGGTCCCGGTCATACTCTCGGCGTTGACCATGAAGGGCGTAAACACCTCCGTGTAGCCGTGGTTTGCCGTATGCAGATCCAGCATGAAGTTGGTGATCGCCCGCTCCAGCTGGGCGCCCGCCCCGCGATAAAGCGTGAATCTTGCCCCGGTGATTTTCGCGCCGCGCGCGAAGTCCAGAATGTTCAGGTTCTCACCCAGTTCAAAGTGCTGCTTCGGCGCAAAACAGAAGGAGGGTTTTTCGCCCCAGGTCCGCACGACCGTGTTGTCTTCGGATCCGCCGCCCTGCGGCACGGATTCGTGCTGAATGTTCGGCACGATCATGACAAAGGCGTTGAGCTCCTCTTCCGTGACGCGCAGGGTTTCGTCGTACTCCTTGATTTTGGCCGATACGTCGCCCATTTTGGCGATCAGCTCGGACGCGTCCTCTTTTTTCTTTTTCAGTTCGCCGACCTGCTTGGACACGCTGTTGCGTTCGTTGCGCAGGGTTTCCACCGCCTGCAGGATGTCCCGTCTTTTTGCATCCAGGCCGACAAAGCGGTCAAAGTCAATGTTCTGCCCCCGTTCGCTCATTTTCCGGCGAACGGCTTCCAGGTTCTGCCTCAAGTACTTAATATCTAACATAGTTTACCTTCAGATCCCCGGCTGACGAATCCCGCCGAAGACGGGTTTCCCTATCACTTTGAACTATTGAAGTCAATGGTTTTATCGGGGGGATCAATGGCCGGAGGAGGTCAGCCTTTTTTGAGCTATCTTCAAAAAGGCGCGCATTTCCGGGCTTTTGAGAAGGTGGGCGCAGGTGAAATACGCGCATGCCCCGGCCCCAATGGCAAAGGAGAGATAGATCAGCCGATCCCGAAAGCCTGAGGACGTGTTCCAGGGCATTCCATATTCCACAAGCCCGATGGCGGCCAGCATCGCGGCGGAGGAAGCGGCGATCTTGAAAACGGAGGTGTAAAACGCGCGGTCGAGATACGGTCCGATTTTGTTTCTCAGCACAAACGCCAGGACGCCGACATTGACGGCGGCGGAGATGGAGCCGGCCAGCGCGATGCCGTTGTGCCTCAGCGGATACATCAGCGTCAGGCTGAAGACCACGTTGACGACCAGCGTAATGATGCCCGCCTTCAGAGGCCATTTGGAATCCTTCAGGGAATAAAAAGCGGAAACGAAAACACGCAGAACCGAATAGGCCCAGAGCCCCAGCGCATAGCAGAACAGCGCCTGGCCGGTATAGACGGCCGCCTGGGCGTCAAACGCGCCGCGCTGAAACAGCACGGAGATAATGGGCAGATGGAGCGCCATCAGGGCAACCATCGATGGGATGGTCAGAAAAAGCATCAGACGCAGAGAAAAGGAAATGCCGGATTTCAGCTCTTCGGTTTTCCCCGCTGCGGCATGCGCGGAAAAACTGGGCAGCGCCGCCGTTCCGATGGCAATGGCGAAAATCCCGAGCGGGAACTCCATGATCCGGTCGGCGTAAAACAGATACGTGACCGAACCGCCCGGCAGCAGGGAGGCCAGCACCGTTCCCACAAAGACATTGATCGTGCCCACGCCCGCGCCGACGATGGCCGGAAGCATCAGGGCGCCGATTTGCCGGATGCCCGGGTGGCGCAGGTTGAACCGGAAATGAAACGACACGCCGAATTTTCTGAGGGCGGGCCACTGCATGGCCAGCTGCAGGACGCCGCCTGCCAGGACGCCCGCGGCCAGCGCCGTGATCGGCTGAACAAACGCGTCATGCAGAGCAAGGGCGGCCGTGATCATGGCGATGTTGAGCATGACCGGGGACAGGGCCGGCGAGGTGAAATGCCGGAAAGAATTCAAAATCCCCATGCACAGGGCGACCAGCGCGATAAAAAAGATGTAGGGGAACATCAGGCGGTTCAGAAAAACCGCGAGCTCGTATTGCTCGGGATTGGCCATGAAGCCCGGGGCAATCAGTCCGACAATCACAGGCGAGAGCGCAATGCCCAGCGCGGAGACCGCGGCCAGGATCACGGAAAGGATCGTAAAGGCGTTGTCGGCCAGTTCCAGCGCTTCCGGCTTTGTTTTTTTCTGCAGGTACTCGGTAAACACCGGAACGAAGGAAACCGTAAGCGAGCCTTCGCCCAGCAGGCGCCGGAGCATATTGGGAATGCGAAACGCCACCCAGAAGGCGTCCGTCGTCCAGCTCGCTCCGAAAAAGGCGGCGATGACCATGTCCCGGA
>JAAZOZ010000396.1 GCA_012797505.1 Smithella sp.
AATTTTCTGTTCGGGCTCTGCCGCTGCGCCAGGACCTGGTCGATGAAATCTTTCGTTTCGCGGGCCGTGGAGGATATCCGCCGGCAGGTGGGAAAGGAAAAGGTCATCCTCGGACTTTCCGGCGGCGTGGATTCGTCGGTCGCGGCGGTGCTGCTCCACCGGGCGATAGGCCGTCAGCTCACCTGTGTTTTTGTCGATAACGGCGTCCTGCGGGAGGGCGAGGCAAAACGCGTCATCGACATGTTCAAAAAACACCTGCACATCAACCTGCGGTTTGTCCGGGCGGGAAAAATATTTCTCCGGAGGCTCAAAGGAGTGACCCAACCCGAACGCAAGCGCAAGATCATCGGCCGGACGTTTATTGAAGTGTTCGACGCGGAGGCGCGAAAAATCAAAGGCGTGAAGTTTCTGGCGCAGGGAACGCTGTACCCCGATCTGATCGAATCGCGTTCGGCTTTCGGCGGCCCCAGCGCGGTGATCAAGTCCCATCACAATGTCGGCGGTCTGCCCAAAACCATGAAGTTGAAGCTGGTGGAGCCGCTCCGGCACCTGTTCAAGGACGAAGTGCGGCTCCTGGGAAAAGAGTTGGGTCTGGCGGACGACGTGGTCTGGCGGCAGCCTTTTCCCGGCCCGGGTCTGGCCATTCGCATCATCGGGGAAGTGACCGCTCCGCGCCTGTCCGTGCTGAAGCGGGCGGATTCGATTCTGCTTGAGGAAATCCGCGGCGCGAATCTCTACGGCAAATTGTGGCAGTCGTTTACGATTTTGCTTCCGCTCAAAAGCGTGGGCATCATGGGCGATCAGCGCACGTATGAAAACATTGTGGCGATCCGGGCCGTCACCAGCGATGACGCCATGACCGCCGACTGGGCGAGGCTGCCGCACGACCTGCTCGCGCGCGTCTCCAACCGCATCATCAACGAGGTGCGCGGGATCAACCGCGTGGTGTACGACATCAGCTCCAAGCCTCCCGGCACCATTGAGTGGGAATAAGCGAAAAATCGCATGGAAGATCGATGCCCTGCTTGGGAAATGGAATCTTCTTGACACACCATGCGCCGCTTCCTATACTCAACCGCACGAAAAGAAAGTTCTTGCCAAAAAAATGTATTACGGGGCGCCATCCGGCATGGTCTTGAGCATTTTACGTTTAGCCGTCCGATGACACGGGAGGGATAAGGCATGGATGAAAAAATATCCAGACGTAATCTGATTAAAAGGTCCATTCGTGTCGGGCTTGCCGCCGGCGGTCTTGCCGTGGTCGGCGCCGCCGGTTACAAACTCTTCAGCGGTAAATCCATCGATGATCTTTACGGGCCATATCCCGACAACGCCAAGCTCAAGCCACTGAAGCTCTCCAATCCTTCCGCCCCGAAACCGAATGTCATCATTGTTTACTGCGACGATTTGGGCTATGGCGACCTCGGCTGCTACGGCAACAGGGTGATACGCACCCCCAACATCGACGGGCTTGCCCGCGACGGGATGAGGTTTACCGACTATTACTCATGCAATGCCGTGTGTGCGCCATCGCGGGCAGGACTCCTGACCGGCCGCTATCCGTTTAGAACAGGCGTCATCGGCAATCCTTATCCGGCGGAGAATCCGCTTTTGCGCAAGATCGAAAGGGAAATCGCCTATCAATTTACACC
>JAAZOZ010000397.1 GCA_012797505.1 Smithella sp.
TGTACGTATCCTTTTTTCATGGCTATTTCCCTCCTTCCGTGTTCCCGCCGTCCTGACCGCTTACATCCTCATGCGGCGTCTTCGGCCCATGAATCATGTAATGCAGGAAAACTCCTCCCAATACGCCGCCCGCCGCCAGCAGGCTCAGGGGCTTCAACCAACCCTTCCAGAGGATGACGGACAACGGCACGCTCGGATCTTTATGGAGTTCGGCGTAAACGGCCGGTTTTTCCTTGAGCACGTACATGAAGTGCGTGCCCTTGACGTATTTGTCGCCGTAAGTTGTGGCATCACCGCCCAACTGCTCTACTCGTTTTGCGGCGGTTTTCAGCATCTTCTCCTTCGGCCCCCAGGACAGGGCGCCGGTCGGACAGGCCTTGACGCAGGCCGGATCCATGCCGTTGGTGATGCGGCTTTCGCACATGTCGCATTTGTAAACCTTGTCCGTTGCCGCATCCCAGCGCGGAATTTCAAACGGGCAGGCCGCGACGCACTCTTTGCAGCCGATGCACTTGTCGTGATCCAGGCCCACGGTGCCCGTGGCCTTGTTGTAATGCAGCGCGCCGCTGGGGCAGACCGTCACGCAGGCTGCGTCCGTGCAGTGCATGCAGGCTTCCTTGCGGAAAAGCCACTTGACGTTGCCCTGCTTGTCCACGTAGTCCTGGAAATGAATCAACATGAACGTATTGGGATTCAGCGCCGGAGGGTTCTGGTAAGTGCCCCGGTTTTCCGTCTGCGAGGCTTTGAGCGCGTTCCACTGTTTGCAGGCGAGCTGGCAGCCGCGGCAGGCGGTGCATTTCGAATCGTCGTATAATTTAATTTTCTCGGTCATCTTACTTCACCCCCTTCTTCACAACGTTCGCCATGAAAGCTTTGCTCTCCGGAATCATCGTATTGGCGTCGCCGATGGTCGGAACCAGGAGGTTCGCCGAATCTCCATACGTAAAGACCTCGGCTTTCTTGTCGCCGGGGTTGTATTTCCGGTCCTTGGTGGTAATCCAGCCGAAGTGCCAGGGAATGCCGATTTCATGAATGGTGTTGCCGTCGATGTTGAACGGTTTGAAACGCGGTGTCACAATGGCCGAGCATTCGACTTCGCCACGCGCCGAACTGACAATGCAGCGGTCGCCGTTCTGAATGCCTTTTTCCCTGGCCAGTTCTTCGCCGATTTCCACGAACATGCCGGGCTGCATTTCCGCCAGCCACGGACACCAGCGGGTGAGCACACCCGTCTGCCAGTGTTCGCTGACGCGGTAGGTCGAGCAGATGAACGGAAAGCGCGGGTCGCAGCTTGTGACGCTGGCGTAAACATCCATCTCCGAACCCACACCCTTCTTGTCGAAGCGCTTAATGACGGGGTTGTTTTTCTGCGGCGAAAGCAGGTTTTTCTCCACCGGACATTCCAGCGGTTCGTAATGCTCGGGGAAAGGACCGTCGGCCAGCCCCGGTCCGTACAAACTGGCCACGCCGTCCGGTTTCATGATGAACGGCGGCCGGCCTTTGCCCGGGTCGCCTGCGCCATCCGGAACGTCGCCCACCCATTTTTCGCCGTTCCATTTGATCACGGCGCGGGACGGATCCCAGGGCTTTCCGTTTAAGTCCACGGAAGCGCCGTTGTAAATAATGCGGCGGTTGACCGGCCAAGACCAGGCCCACCCGGGGGTGAGGCCCAAACCGGTGGGATCCGCCGTGTCGCGGCGCATCGGTAAAATACCTTTGTCGCCCGTCACGGAACCGCAATACACCCAGCAGCCCGAAGACGTGGAGCCGTCGTCCTGCAGCCAGGCAAACGTGGGCACGAGATCGCCCTTCTTGAATTCCTTGAACTCACCCTTCTTGGTGGGATTTTCCACCTTTTTGTCCACAAGGAAGAAGCCGTTGATTTCCGCGGCGACCATTCGGGGATCATAGTGGAAATGCTTGCCGACCATTTTCCCGTAAGGCCAGGTCAGTTCCGTGATGGCTTCTTTCAGCGGCCCGCCCTTTTTCTCGTAAAGCTCCTTCACTTTGAAGAAAATTTCACTCATGATGTCGCCGTCCGGCAGAGAGTCGCCCACCGGATTGACGGCTTTATAGCGCCACTGCTGGAGCCGGCCCGAGTTTGCGATGCTGCCTTCTTTTTCGATGGAGGCGGCGCAGGGAAGCATGAACACTTCCGTTTTAATCTTGGACGGATCCATGCCGGGACCGCGCCAGAACGAACCTGTTTCGTTGTCGAACAGGTTGACGTTGACCATCCAGTCCACTTTCGTCAATGCCTGGCGGACTTTATTGGAATGGGCGCCGGAACAGGCCGGGTTCATCCCCCAGGCGAA
>JAAZOZ010000398.1 GCA_012797505.1 Smithella sp.
GATGGAAACGATTGCCGGTGAGAACGAGATCGGGCTTGCCGCCTTCAATGCTTCCAACACAGTGCAGAGTGCGATGAGCACAGCCCGTTTTCTGTCCACCCGCGCGTCCGATGAGCCGCATCTTTATATTCTGGCCGTCGGCATTGACCGGTATCGCGACGCCTCCATCAACCTGAAATATGCGGCAAAAGATGCCCGGGACTTCCTTGTCCAACTGGCGGATAAGGCCAAAACCATCTACAAGCCGGACAACATTCACCTGACCCGCCTGATCGATGAGCGTGCCGGCAAATCCGACATTCTGAACACCGTTGAAAAACTGGCTTCCGAAATAAAACATGGCGATAGCTTCATTTTTTTCAACGCGTCTCACGGCCTGCTTTTGCAAAGCCAGTACTACATTGTCACCGGCAGTTTCGATGGAAGCCTGAACAGGAGCGAAAGCCTGATCAGCTCCAACGAAATTGTTGAGATGTCCAAAAAGATCAAAGCTCTGTCACAGCTTTATATTTTTGATACCTGCCACGCGGGAGGCGTGGATGCCATTGTCAGCGGTCTGTATGATGCCCGGATGTCCGTGCTGGCAAAGAAGATGGGCCTGCACATCTATGCCTCGGCGGGCTCGGTGGAAACGGCCCTGGACGGTTATCAGGGCAATGGATTGTTTACCCATGCTCTTTTGGAGGGATTGAAAAACGGAGCGGCCGTGGACAAGGACAAGAGCGGCGCCGTTACCGTTAAAAGCCTGGGAATTTACGCGAGAGAGACGACCAGGGAAATTTCCAATAAACTTGGCCATCCGCAAACGCCATTGATGATCAACTTCGGCAAAGACAGCCGGTTGTTTGAAGTGCGATGAAGAGAACGTGAGGCGGATTGCAATTACGCTTAGCCAATTGAAGGAGGTATTCATGCGGAAGATATTATTTGTTTTGGCTTTGCTGATTTTGACGGCGGCGCCGGTTTACGCCGCGCAATCTACCATTAAGATTGCGGAGGGTTCCGCCTGCATGGGGGACGACAAGTCGCGCAAGCAGACGGAGACCGCGGCGCTGGCCGAAGCAAAGCGAAACGCCGTCGAATCGGTCAAGACCTATGTCTCGTCCGCGACGGAGGTGAAGGACTTCGAACTGCAGAAAGACCTGGTGTCCGCCTACTCCAATGCCACGGTCGAAGTTCTTGAGACGCTGGAAAAGAGCTGGTACAAAGACCCGGGGCAGGGCGACTGCTACCGGATCAAGCTCAAAGCAGAGGTCATTCCGGATGAAAAGGCGATGAAAAAAGCCGGCGCAAAGGCTTCGGATGCGGCGCTGGATGATCCGTCTCTGCCTTTGACCGTGAAGGTTTGGACGGACAAAACGTCTTATGCCGCGGGAGAGAAGATCAGGATTTATCTCAAAGGCAACAAACCTTTCTTCGCGCGCGTGCTTTACCGGGACGCGGCGAAAAATACCCTGCAGCTCCTGCCCAATCCCTACCGGCAGGATCACTATTTTCAGGGCGGCGTGATTTACGAGATCCCTTCCGGCAAGGATCGGTTTGAACTCGAAGTGAATCCTCCTTTCGGCGAGGAA
>JAAZOZ010000063.1 GCA_012797505.1 Smithella sp.
AACTTAGGCCTTTTGTCAAGCAGGAAAAAAGCCGCTCGATTTTTCTGAACATCGGATCAGATCAGAAGGGCGTTACAGGGTTCCGTCCAGCGCGTCGGCCACTTCGGCCTTGCAGGCCCGGCAGCGCTTGGCCCCCCGGAAAAGGGGTTTGCCGCAGGCCGGGCAGTGGTAGCGCTCCAGTTCCGCCCGCGCCCATTCCTCGGAGCCCTGCTCATCGCCCAGCGCGGCTGCCTTCCGGCGCCACAGGGGAATCGCTCTTTTCATGACGCGAAGTCCCGTCGCCAGTCCGAAATTCTCGATCAGACCGCACGGCCACCGGCCGCACTGGTGGCAGGAATAATATCCCTTTTCGCGGACGCAGGTTCGGATGGAACAACTCGCGCAATAGCCGTAGAGCTTTTCGGGCGGATCGCTTTGCATGCAGCCCAGGCACTGTGTGTCTTCTTTTTTTGTGCCGTAGAGGTTGCCCATGACCTCTCTGAATTTTTCGTTATGGTCCCGCGTGGCGATGTAAACGCCGCAGGCGCCGCAGTAAAGGCCGCAGGGGGCCATCAGCCGCCGGTCTCTTATTTCTTCTTCCGTCCAGCCTTCCATTGCCGCACCGCCTTCTGTTCAGAGCATAGCCTTCCCCCGCCGGTTCGCCGGGGGAAGGCCGTCGCGTGTAAAGGTTTTTAAAAGCCGAGCGACAGGCCGATGTAAGGCCCTGTGTAGAGGGTGTCCATTTTGTAATCGTTGACGTCCATTTTTTGCTGAAGCAGCCGGTAGCCGGCATGGATGTCGAGGAACGGAAAGGGCGTGAGGGAAAGGTCCGCCATGGCTTCATAGGAATAATTGTCGGAGCCGTATCCGCCGCCCGTTGCCTGTGCGCGAACTTCCAGCAGGTTGGCCAGGATGCCGATGTGGGCGCCCAGGCCGATCATCGGAATCACGGAATTGAAGGAATTGCTCTGTTCCACCTTTCCGGCCGAATTCAGCTTGAAACTTCCCGTGGAATACTTGATCTGGGCGATGCCGCCCAGGGAGAAGCCGGCCAGAATGTTTTCCATGTTGATCAGGTCGCGCTGGTACCGCAGATCGAACATGGAATAGGACAGGTCCGAGTGGACGGCGCTTCCGGCCGTGTAGTTGATGCCGTTGTAATTGAGGGCCGCCGCCAGGACGTTGTCCGTTGTGTAGCCGAAGGGCGTGAACATCAGGCTGATATGGTTTTTCCCCACGCCCCCGTAAGCTTCGACGGAGAAGGTTGCCGTGTTTCCGACGCCCAGCATGTCTCTCGCGTCGATGTCCGTTCCTTCGATGCCGTCGGCGATCGTCTGGATATCCGACTTTTTGAGATCGGGGAACCAGACGTACCCTCTTGCCCCTATTTCAAAGGCATTGGCCTCGGCGACGATCAGCATCGCAAAAATAAGCGTCAGGGCTAAAACAATTTTCCTTCCATGGCTTTTCATAAGACCCTCCATTTTGATGAATGATGATTCGCAATCTCGCATATTTCCAAACATTCGTCAATCGGCAGCATCAGCAAAATTTATTCAATATCCCGGCGCGGCCGGAGGTCACTTCCCGATGACGCCCCGGAACCGGGCGTATTCCACCATGCGGCTGAAGGCAAAGATGGCCCGCTCCGGCGTGGGGTAGCAGGGAACCCCCAGCGCGGCAAAGCCCTCATGGATGTGGGCGATTTCCCGCGCCGTGCCGCCGTAATAGCTGGCAAAGACCGGTTTGTGCGGATGGCGCCGGAAAATGTCGGCGAAGGCTTCGGGAATGTCAAACATGCTTTCCGGCATGAGCACGAAGGTGATCAGCAGGGCGTCCACATCGGGCTGCTCCATCAGGCAGCGGGCAATGTGGCTGGTGGCCTTCTTCGATCCGTGCTGTTCAATGGCGGACCAGATGTCGATGGGGTTGCGCACCGGCGCCCACACCGGCATGACTTCGCGAAGCTTCCTGAGCGTGTCCGGCTGCAACGCGGGCAGATCGATGCCGCATTCCTCGACGGCGTCCGTCGCGGCGACGCAGCCCATGCCCGTGATGGACAGAGCGCCCATACGGTTTCCGCGAGGCAGAGGGAGCTTTTCAAACGCCGCGAGGGCGTCAAAGAAGGCCTCGGAGTTTTGCGTCCGCACCAGGCCGGTTCTGCGGCAGACCGCGTCAAAGACCGCGTCCGATCCGGCGAGCGACCCGGTGTGCGACGCCACGGCGGCCGCCCCGGCTTCGCTGCGCCCTGCTTTCATCACCACCACGGGTTTTGCTTTGCAGGCCGCGGCCGCGGCGCGGATGAATCGTTTTCCCTCCACCACGCCTTCCAGATACATGCCGACGGTGCGGGTTGCCGAATCCCCGGTCAGGTACTCCAGCAGATCGCTTTCGTTGACGTCCCCCTTGTTGCCGATGCAGGCCACCTTGGCCAGACCAAAGGGCTTGGTGTCCGCAATCCAGCGGGCCCATCCGGACGAGAAGACGCCGGACTGGCCGATGATGGAAACGCCGCCCTTCCTGATCGGATCGAGCCCGACAATAGAGGTGGACATGCCGGCGGACGGGTTGAGGGTGCCGATGCTGTTGGGTCCCATGATCCGGATGCCGGCCCTGCGGGCCATTTCGATGATGGTTTTTTGTTCTCTGGCTCCTTCCTCGCCCGCGTCCGAGTAGCCGCCCGTGCTCAGAATGATGTTGGTGACGCCTTTGGCGGCGCAGTCCTCCAGGGCGTCGGGCACGGCCGTTTTGGGAATCACGACCATCGCGGTTTCCACCTTCCCCGGCACGTCGCTCACCCGGGCATAGGAGGGGAGCCCCAGGATTTCTTTGACGGTCGGGTTGATGGGATAAAGGGCGCCTTTGAAACCGGCCTTTTGCAGATTCCGCAAAATGATGTTGCCGCCTTTGCCCGGACTGCGAGAGGCGCCGATCACGGCCATCGATGAAGGCTGGAAAAACGGCGCGATGGTGGCCGGGCTGGGTCGCTTGCGGGCTGGGGCGGGAGAAGCGCCGTCCAGCCGCACCAGAGCGTCAACGGCCACGGCGCCCTGCGGATAGGCGATGAAAGGATTGATGTCGATTTCGGCAATGTCCGGACGATCGGCGATCAGACGGGATAGCGCGGACAATGATTTTGCGATGGCGGCAACGTCGAGGGGCTCCCGTGACCGGTAGCCGTCCAGCAGGGCGACGCCTTTGAGCCGCCGGAGCATGGCCGGCGCGTCTTCCTCGTCCACCGGGGCAAGCTCGATGACCGAATCGCGGAAAATCTCCGTAAAAATGCCGCCGATGCCCGCCAGGACAATCGGCCCGAAGACGGGATCGCGCCTGCACCCCAGAATCAGCTCCGTGCCCGGACGGGCCATCTTCTGCACCAGCAGCGCAAAGGGAATGTCGGGAAATCTTTTTTTCATTTCGCGGACGGCCCGCTCCAGTGCGGCCGTGTCCTTAATGTTTAAAGAGACGCCTCCCCTTTCGGTCTTGTGCGGAACGGCCTCGGAACAGATTTTCAACGCGACCGGAAATCCAAGCCGTCCGGCTGCTTCCGCTGCCTCCGCATCGGTATGGGCCAGAATGCCGTCGATGACGGGAATTCCCGATTGTCTGAGCAGAGACGCTCCTTCAAATTCGTTAAGGATTTTTAAATTCTTCTTCAAAATGCAAAGACCTCCTTGCAGGGCGAACATTGCCAAAATTCACGCCGAGACCCTATCATGATTTTTTAAAATAATTCAACTTGCATATTGCGGCCGATCCGTCCGTCGATCTTTTGATCGATTCCAGGGAGGAAAACGCCAGAGGCGGCCGGACGGCTGCCAGGGCGCTGACCGTGACGGGAACGATCCGGCGCGGTCTGGATGAGCCGGAGAAAAACACGGTCCGGGCGGTCCTGTGCCGGCGCCATCCTGATCTGAAGGATTTTTTCTCCGATCCGTCCGTGGAAGTGATCGTGGTGAAAATCAACACCCTTCAGCTGCTCAACGGCATAACAGACTCGTATTTTGAAGAAGTTTGAGCCCAAACCCCGAATGCAGGGCCGGCCGCCCCCTGACGTTGGGGTTTTTATTGACAAGAAAACCGTTTTCCTCTATAGCCCCTTCTACAAATTGTCCTGAAAATGTCATACCCAAAGAAACATCCCCGGTATGGCCGAGGAGTGCCCCTTCTGTACTTTGGTTCTTTCATCGAAGCAAGCTTTGGGTCATCTGACCCGAAGATATTAAAATCCCTGGAGGAAATATATGTATCAATTGGTCAAACCGGATAATATCGTGGAAATCCTTGAGAAAACTGTCGCCAAATTTCCCGAGCGGCCTTTTCTGGGAACCAAAAACAAGGCGCTCAAACAGTATGACTGGATATCCTACGCCGATTTCGGCAAACGTGTGGATCACGCAAGAAGCGGCTTGAGTCAGCTGGGAATTCAAAAGGACGATGCCGTCGGGATCATTTGCAATAACAGCACGGACTGGGCGGTATGCTTTTTTGCCGTAAGCGGTTTGGACGCGCGGTTTGTCCCCATGTACGAAGCGGAGCTGGCTTCGGTGTGGAAATACATTATTCAGGATGCGAACGTCAAATTGCTTTTCATCAGCAAGAAGGCCATTTATGAGAAAATCAAAGACGCCCTGGCTGCCATGCCTTCCCTCCAGAAAATTATTATCATGGAGGGTGAAGGGCCCGATACGCTGGCGGAGCTGGAGAAGAAAGGCGCAGGCCTGAAAGTGAAAAGCATCTACCCGGCCCCGTCTGCGATCTGTATTCTGATTTATACATCAGGAACGACGGGCGATCCGAAGGGCGTCCTGCTTTCTCAGGCCAACATTACGAGCAATGCTCATGCCGTAACGGTTTGCTTCCCGGATATCAATGAAAACGACAACTCCCTGTCCATACTGCCCTGGGCTCATGTCTTCGGACTCGGAGAGCTTATTGTATACTGCCTGCTGGGCGCCTCGATGGGTCTTGCGGAAAGCGCAGCAACCATCCCCGAGGATTTGGCTCTTGTGAAGCCGACCTTCATGACGGCCGTTCCCAGAGTCTTTAACAAGGTGTATGACGGATTATGGACGAAGATGAATGAGGAAGGCGGATTGGCCAAGACGTTATTCGTCATGGGCGTGGAGAGCGGCAAGAAAAAACGGGAGCTGGCTGCACAGGGTAAATCAAGCTTCATGACGAACCTGAAATTTAAAATTGCCGATGCAGTGGTGTTCCAGAAGGTCAGGGAAAAACTCGGTGGCAGATTAAAAGGTGTCATGACCGGAAGCGCCATGATGAATCCGGAAATTTCTCATTTTTTCTGGGATATGGGTGTTCCGCTCTATGATGCTTACGGATTGACCGAGACCTCGCCCGGGGCAACCATGAACTGTCCCGCCAAATACAAAATCGGCAGCGTGGGCCCCCCCATGGGGCTGGGCAAAATCGTGATCGACAAGTCGGTTGTCGGGCCCGACGCAACGGATGGAGAAATCATTATTTACGGACCCAACGTGATGCAGGGGTACCATAACAAACCCGAAGCCACAAAAGCCGTCATGACGCCGGACGGAGGATTCCGGACCGGAGACCGCGGCCGTCTGGATGAGGAAGGCTTCCTGTTTATCACGGGACGGCTGAAAGAGCAGTTTAAGCTTGAAAACGGCAAATATGTATTTCCGGCGGCCATCGAAGAAGATATGAAGCTGAATCACTATATTGAAAACGCCATGATCTATGGAGAAGGCCGCGAGTTTAATATCGCCATCGTCATTCCGGATTTTGCCGCCCTCGATAAGTGGGCCGCGAAAAACAACCTGCCCAAGGATCATGCCGAGCTTTTGAAGAGGGATGAAACCAAAAAATTCCTGGAAAGTGAAATATTGAACGCGCTGAAATCCACCTACGGCAGCTATGAAATTCCCAGGAAATTCGTCTTTATCGAAGAGCCCTTTTCTCTGGAAAACGGCATGCTGACGCAGACCATGAAGCTCAAGCGGCGCGTCGTGTTTGACAAATACAAAGACCAGATTGAAAAGCTGTATGCAAAATAAGCGGTTCCCGGCGCTTTTTTTCAGCCCCGGCCTTTCCTGATGATACGGCCGAGGCGCGGCGGATGACGTTCAACAGGAAACCTCACGGTCAACCAGGCCGTGAGGTTTCCTGTTTTTCATGGAAAGCGGACCGGAGAAATTTCGACCAGCGCTACGGCCATCCGGTCAATCCTGGACAGGGGCAGTTTTTTCAAATCCGCGGCGGCAGCCCATCGCCAGTCCTGGCAGCCCCGGGCAGTCGGTTTGCCGCTTAAGGGGAATCCCTGATAAACATGAAGCGTCACGCGGAAATGCGTGTAGGCGTGATCCGCGGAAGCGATCTTTTTCCCGACGCGGATGGAAAGGCCCAGTTCTTCCTTTACGCAGCGTCGCAAACCGGCTTCCCGGTTTTCATCATCTTGCACAAAACCGCCCGGCAGTTTCCACAACGATGCCAGCAGGCCCTCCGCCTGCCGCTGCACAACCAAAAGAAGGCCTTTGCCGTTGCGGACAACGGCGGCGACGGCCTGCCGATGAGGGATCGCGGGGGACTTGCGCGAAACGGGCAGATCGTTTTGCAAACCGCCGCGCCGTGCCAGACAGATCGACGCCAGGGGACAGACGCCGCAGTCCGGATTCTTCGCCCGGCAGATTGTCGCGCCCAGGTCCATCAGCGCCTGGTTGAAGTCGGAGGCTCGTTTGCCCGGAACAAGCGAAGCGGCCAGTTCGAAAAAATGCTTTTGCCCCCGCGGATCGTTGACCGGGCGGTCGATAGCGAAAACGCGGCTCAAAATCCGGCGGACGTTGCCATCGACGGCCGGGACGGCCCGGCCGTAAGCGATGCTCAAAATCGCTCCCGCCGTGTAGTCGCCGATGCCGGGAAGCGTCCGGATGTCTTCTGGCGTGTCGGGAATCCGGCCGCCGAACCTGCCGACGATGATCCCGGCCGCGGCGTGCAGATGGCGTGCGCGCGAATAGTAGCCGAGATTTTCCCAGGTTTTGAGCACGTCCTGCAGCGGGGCGCGGGCCAGCGCGAAGACGTCGGGAAACCTTTTCAGAAAACGTTTGTAGTAGGGAATGACCGTGTCCACCCGGGTTTGCTGAAGCATGATTTCGGAAATCCAGATGCGGTAGGGATCGGTTGTCTCCCGCCAGGGAAGCAGCCGCCCGTGGTGTTTATACCAGGCGAGCAGCCGGCTGCGGAAAAAAGTCTTGATTTCAGCTTGGCCTTTCGACATGGTTCCCGGCGCTATCGAATCCGTTTGGCAATCCGGCTCCAGCGGACGGTTTTGTCTTCCGCATTCCACGACCAGTAAAGAATAAAGGCCTTTCCCTGCACGTCTTTTAAATCGACAAATCCCCAGAAACGGCTGTCCAGACTGTGGTCGCGGTTGTCGCCCATGACGAAAAGCGATTTTTCCGGAACCACTACCGGGCCGAAATTGTCGCGCGGCTGGACGTCAGAGGGAAGCATCGTGTGATCGTCATAGACGCCGTAAGGATCCGCGTAAGGCTGGTTGTTGATGAAGAGCTTCTTGTTTTTCATTTCGATCGTGTCCCCCGCGACGCCGATGACGCGCTTGATGAAATCCTTGGAGCGGTCTTCCGGGTAAATGAACACAACGACGTCTTCCCGTTTCGGATCCGTGACCGGGATGATGGTGGCGCGAAAATACGGGAGCTTGACGCCGTAAATGAATTTGTTCACGAACAAATGATCGCCCACCAACAGCGTCGGAATCATGGAGCCGGACGGAATTTTAAACGCCTGGACAATGAACGAAATGATAAAAGCGGCGATGAGCAGCGCCGTCAGAATCGCCTCGATAAATTCCCGGATTTTTGATTTGGCTGGAGCCGGTTTTGATTTGTTTTCTTTCATGATTCTCCCTGAAATGCCTTGCGGGTATTTTATGCAAGACTTTGATATTACTTACTTTTCTATTCGATAATTAAAAGAGGCGATAATATGCAGGCGCGACAGGTCGTATTGCCGGGGCAGCGGCTGGTAAGGCTCCGCCGCCCGGACAACATCCAGCGTGCTTGAATCAAGATGGATAAAACCGGAAGAATTCATCAGGGCCACCTGTGAAAGCCTGCCGTTTGCGTCAATCGACATTTTAACCACCACCACTCCTTCTTCTTCCATTTGATACGCGGCTTCGGGATATTTCCAAATCCGCAGAATCTTTTGCTTTACACCCGACAGATAGGCTGCATATTTGACGTCGGAAGAACCGATGTTCACCGTCTCTTCCCTGTCGCCCGCCGGGGCCGGTTTCGCGTCCCGGCTGTCCTCCGATACTTTTTTATCTGTGGCATCCCCGTCCTTTTCCGGGGTGACGGGCGGTGGAGGACCGGCAATGTGAACGGTGAAAGGCTGTGCCGTCTTTTCCTGGTTGCGCAAATCCACCATGCTGCTGGCCGTAATCAGCGCGGCATGTCCGATCAGGGATATCATCACCGGCAAAAGGAAAAGGTTTTTTGAGTCCATGTTCTCCCGTTCGCGAAGCGATCATATATGGCATTTGCCTCAAAATCAACAATATGATAACCGAAAAAACGATTTTAGATTCGGCAGGGCTGATGCTGACGGACGAAGACTACATGAGAATGGCGCTGGACGAGGCCCGGAAGGCTCTCGGGCGCAACGAAGTGCCGGTGGGCGCGGTGCTGGTGCAGGATGACCGTCTTCTGGTCATGGCGCACAACGCGCCCATTTCCGGGGTTGACGCCACCGCGCACGCGGAGATGACCGTCATCCGCGAGGCCTGTCGGATGTCGGGCAACTACCGCCTGACGGGCGCGCGGCTTTATGTGACGCTGGAGCCCTGCCTGATGTGCGCAGGCGCCATCCTGCAGGCGCGGCTGGCGCGGGTGGTGTTCGGCGCGCGCGATCCCAAGGCCGGCGCGGTATTTTCCCTGTACCGGGTCTTGCAGGACAGCCGCCTGAATCACCGGGTGGAGGTGACGGAGGGAATCCTCCGGGAGGAGTGCGGAGAAATTTTGAGTAGATTTTTTAAGGAAAAGAGGGTAGAAGCCGGCTCGGTGAGTCCATGAGGCGCGAAAAAAGGGATTTATAATAAAATAAAAGCGCGGAGAGATGTCTGAGAGGCCGAAGGAGCACGACTGGAAATCGTGTGTACGCCCACAAAGGTGTACCGCGGGTTCGAATCCCGCTCTCTCCGCCATTTTTAAATCGCTGTATTTGACGACTTCGTAGAAAATCCTTTTTGCATAAGCACAAGAGGCATCATATCGCACGGAGAGTTACCGAAGTGGTCGTAACGGGATCGACTCGAAATCGATTTAGGGGCCACAAGCTCCTACGGGGGTTCGAATCCCCCACTCTCCGCCATTCATCTTAAAATTTGGTTGATTCCTGTCGATTTATCCATTAAGAGTCTGGCCAGAAGAATTGTTTTTACATGGCCGGGTCCCGTACAACGAAGGCTTGTGAACCCCGTCAGGTCCGGAAGGAAGCAGCGGCAGCAAATCCCGTCGTGTGTTGCGGCAAACCCGGTCACCTTTTGAGAGCCTTGCACAATCTGTTTTCCCGTCATTCCCGCGAAGGCGGGAATCCGGGAAAGGGTTGATCATGCTGGATTCCGGCTTTCGCCGGAATGACTCAGGTGTTGAGTAAAGCTCTCCTTTTGTCCTGTCCCGGTAAAAACTTCGCAATGAGGTTCATTTGGAATACCAGGTTTTAGCCCGAAAATTTCGCCCGCAGACGTTTGAGGAAGTCGCGGGCCAGGAGCCGGTGGTCCGGACGCTGGTGAACGCCATCGCCCAGGGAAGGATCGGCCACGCTTTTTTATTTTCCGGTCCCCGCGGCGTCGGGAAAACCTCCGTGGCGCGGATTCTGGCCAAGTCGCTCAACTGTGAAAAAGGGCCGACGGCAACGCCATGCAACAAGTGTACGAACTGCAAAGAAATTACCGAGGGGAGATCCATGGACGTGCGCGAAATCGACGGCGCGTCCAACCGCGGGATCGACGAAATCCGCGAACTGCGCGAGAATGTCAAATTCGCGCCGGCCGCATCCAAATACAAAGTTTACATCATCGACGAAGTCCACATGCTGACGCGCGAAGCCTTCAACGCGCTTTTGAAAACGCTGGAAGAACCGCCGGGGCACGTCATCTTTATTTTTGCCACAACGGAAAACCACAAGGTGCCGGCCACCATTCTGTCGCGCTGCCAGTGTTATGATTTCCGGCGCATTTCGCTTTCGCAGATTGCGGCCAATCTGGGCAGGCTTGCCGCAAAGGAAAACATCGTCATCAGCGCCACGGCCCTTTCCTGGATCGCCGAGGCGGGAGACGGCTCCATGCGCGACGCCCTCAGCATTCTGGACCAGTTGCTGGCC
>JAAZOZ010000064.1 GCA_012797505.1 Smithella sp.
TCGCGGACTTCGTCGATCCGGAAAAGCTCAATCACCCGGAAAAAACGCGCCTGATCGTGACCGCCGTGAACGTCAAAACCGGTCTGCTGTCGCGCTTTGACAACAGCAAAATGGAGCTGACCTTCGACCACATCATCGCGAGCGGAAGCTTTCCCGTCACGTTTCCCATGACGCAGATCGGAGAAGATTTTTTCTGGGACGGAGGCGTCTTCATGAATATGCCGGTCGGGGAGGCGGTAAATGCTCTGGAACAGATTGAAGCCGACAATCCCGACGTCGAACGGGAAGTGATTGCCATCGAGCTCCACCGCATGCAGGCCGACCTGCCGGCAACCCTTCCGGAGGCCGCCGAGCGCTTCTACAATCTGATCTTTTCGGGAAAATTCGCCCTGGACCGGAAACTGTATGACCGGTACGGCGCCTTCGTGGACCTGATCGGAGAAATCGACCGGACGATCCCCGCCGACAGCCCCATCCGAAACCACAGAGGATACAAAATGATGACCCGCCACCGCAAAATTGACCGCGCCATGGTCATCGGGGAAGAAGGCAGGGGCGCGACCGGCTCCGGCGGCGATTTTTCACGAAACGCCCTGAACCGGCGCATTGAAGACGGCTACAGCGACGCCATGGCTTTTTTTAAAAAAAACCGCCTCTAACGATCCGCGGCAGAGATGCCTCGCCCGCCCGTTGCGTAATGGCTCCGGGTTTCAACCGAGAAGTTCCCGGATCTTTTCCGCCAGCCGCGCCAGATCCTCCCGCCCCAGTTCCAGGGAAACCTTGCCGCCGCCCGGATGAGCGAAAATCAGCGCCGCTCCGTTTTCCTTTTTTTCAATCTGCCATTTCGTTCCCGCCGGAAACTTGACCTGCTCCCCAAGCCAGTCGTCGGCCTCGAATTCGGCAATTTGAATCAGAACGCCGAAGCCGTGCCGGGGATGAATGAAAATTTCCTTCCAGACGCCTCCGGGATATTCGTTGAATCCGAAAAAGGGAATCCCGTGGGCTTCCAGATGAGTCATCGCTTTGCGGATATCCGGCGTCTGCAGCGTGATATGGTGGACGCCCGCCTCTCGCCGGCTCAGAAAGCCGTCCAGAAAACTTCCGGACGCCGTGGGAGAAATGATCTCCAGACGGGACAGATCGCCCAGGGAATAAATCTGCCAGAAAAACCTGGAAACGGGGTCGGCCATGCCGGCCCCCGCAACCGCTCCCAGAATGTCGCGAAAAAAATGCTCGGCCTTCGCCTTTTCCTGATCTTTTACCGCGATGGAAACATGGTCAATGCGTGAAATCATTTTTTTCATCTCCTTCATGGATTTTGATGAACTCGTAAAAAGTCAATTTCTCACTCTTCTCGTCTTACCGGCGAAAGCCGGTATCCAGTAATTACAATGATCTATATAGGCCCCGGCCTTCGCCGGGGGGACGACTTGGATTACTTTTTACGAGACCGCCGATTTTCAGCCATGAAAAAAATCGCGGGCCCTTTTCGTGCGGACCCGCGATTTCA
>JAAZOZ010000065.1 GCA_012797505.1 Smithella sp.
CTACCGCACGGAGTCGATGCACGGCGCCGGTTCGCCTCAGGCGCAGCGCATCATGATCGCCCGCCAGGGCAATCTGGAACAAAAGAAGAAGCTGGCTAAAAATATCGCGGGGATCAGGGAAGAAAAAAATGTCTTATTTTAAAAGCAAGGAATTTGGACTGTGAGTTAACAAAAGACTGAAGCGGTTTAGGCTGAAAGATTTTAGGCTACAATAATTTTTGCAGTTCTTCTTTGGAAAGCTCACAATCTTTTAGTATTTGAGACAGCAAACCTTTGCCGATCGTCTCACCGTTATGAGCGGGAACAACCGTGCATCTTCCGTCGGGATGTCTCAGAAAATGATGACGGCCCTTCATTCGCACATCTTCAAAACCAATGTGCTTTAGGGCTTTTATTAATTTCTTACCGGTGGGAGAAGGAATATTTGTCATACATTTACGGACAGACGCTGGACACCGATAAATTCACTGATGACAACTTCTTTCTCTTCTTCCAGACAAAGCTCAATAACTTCTCTTGTCCTCTCCAGCAGTTTGTCCAGCGATTTGGCCTGAGTGTGGCATCCTCTTAATCCGGGAACAGTAGCCACAAAAGAACCGTCCTCATCTCTTTCGATTATTACATTAAACGACTTTGTCATATTTGTTACTCCTTCGTCTGGCGAAAATAATATACATATTCACGGCTGTCCGGTTAAAGTTATCTGACCAGTGCGTAATACGTTGATATTAGGTAATAAATGAGCCATTTTTATTTTTTCCGATTTGAATTTACATTGCACAATTTGTTCTGTACCTTCCTCCCGATAATGGGAGGGAGGGTTACTGATGAATACGGGAAAAACGGTTTTCTCGCAGATACTGGATCATCTTCCGCGCTATGAGTTTGACAAATTCGTTAAAAAACACGAAGGCAATCGCCGAGTACGCAAGTTTCCATGCTATGATCAGTTTCTCTGCCTTGCCTATGCCCAGCTTACGTACCGGGAAAGCCTGAGGGATATTGAAACATGCCTGAACTCTCATCGCGAAAAACTCTATCACGTCGGATTCCGAGGTTTGATATCGAGATCCACTCTGGCCGATGCCGGAGAGAAACGCGATTACCGGATTTATCAGGATTTCGCCTACCATCTTATTTCCATTGCCAAGAAACTCTATCAAAACGACGATCTGACAATCGATCTGGATTATTCTCTGTATGCTTTCGACTCAACGACCATCGACCTGTGCCTTTCCCTTTTCCCCTGGGCACATTTTCGCAAGACCAAAGCCGCTATCAAGATGCACACCTTACTCGATCTGAAAGGATCCATTCCGACCTTTATCAGCCTGACGACCGGCAAAGTACACGATGTCAATGTCCTGGATGCCCTGCCGCTGGAAAAAGATGCCGTCGTCGCCATGGATCGCGGATACGTCGATTTCGCAAGGCTTTATGCCATGAATCTCTTCCCCGCTTTCTTCGTGATTCGTGCCAAGAGCAATTTGCGGTACCGCCGCATTCATTCTCAGGAAGTGGACAAAACGCTGGGGCTTCGTTCCGATCAACACATCGTCCTGACAACCAAGAAATCGATGGACGCCTACCCGGAGGCACTGCGCCGAGTGACCTACGTGGATCTGGACACCAACAAACGTTTTGTTTACCTGACCAATATCTTTACCGTTCCCGCAACAACTGTCGCCGATATTTACAAGCAGCGCTGGCAGGTGGAACTCTTCTTCCGCTGGATCAAGCAACATTTGAGAATCAAAACTTTTTACGGGACATCGCCAAACGCCGTCAAAACCCAAATCTGGATTGCCGTCAGTATTTATCTGCTGGTCGCCATCCTGAAGAAGCGTCTTCATCTACCCGGAAACCTCCACACAATTTTGCAAATTCTGGAGGTCAACATTTTTGAGAAACGACCCATTATTCAAATAGTTAAAGAAGCTTATAAGCAAGAACCAGAACCTCTTTTATGCAACCAGTTGAATTTGTTCAATAGTTAACCGGACAGCCGTGATACATATTTATTAATTATGGCAAGGCCAGAATCGTAAGGCGCCCATCGTAAGTGCCTGCAAAATTTACTTTACAAATAAGATTAAATCGTTAGAATAGAGTTTCGTTTCAATCCTTGGGACAGATAAAATCATTATAAAGAGGAGGTGAAGCGTCGATGGAACAAAAGCAGATCGTCATACAAATGATGGAGTTCAACAAAAAAGCGTTTGACAGCAGTTTCAGCGCGATGTCGGAGCTGCAGGACCAGACGGAAAAACTGTTGATGAATTTTTTGGAGAAGGCGGATTGGGTGCCGGAAGAAGGCAAAAAGGCCTGGCAGGACTGGATTGTAAACTGCAAAAAAAGCCGGCATGACTTTAAAGCCGCCGCGGATGACGGCTACCGGAAGGTCGCCGAATTTTTCGAACAGGCGGAAAAAACACAGACGCCCGCAAAAAAGAAAAAATAAACTTTGAACAAGGAGGTTGCCATGGATCCGAAACAAATCGCCAAGCAGATGATTGTTTTCAATAAAACGGCCTTTGACAACAATTTCCGCGCCATGCAGGCCTTGCAGGAACAGACGGAAAGGCTGGTCGGCCGATTCTGGGAAAAATCACCGATGTTTCCGGAAGAAGGGAAAAAGGCGATCTCCGACTGGATGTCCGCCTATAAAAAAGGCTGCGACGACTTCAAAAGCCTCGTGGACGACAACTTTAAAAAAGTGGAAGACTTTTTTAAGGAAACCAAATAGTCCACCTTCGGCGGGTCTGTTTTCTTGAGGTATTCATGGTTCATTCCGGCATTGTCGAACAGATGTCCCGTCCGGATTTTTATTCGCACCGGCCCCAAAAAGTTGAAGTTGTGCAGACGCACATTTCGTACGTCTTCATCGCCGGCGAGCACGTGTATAAGGTCAAAAAACCTGTCAATTTCGGGTTCCTTGATTTCACAACGCTCGAAAAGCGAAAATTTTACTGCGAAGAAGAACTGCGGCTGAACAAACGCCTGGCGCCGAGTATTTACCTGGATGTCGTGCCCATCGGGTACGACGTTGCAGGAAGGCTGACGCTCGGCGGAACATCGGACATCGTGGAATACGCCGTGTTCATGAAAAAACTGCCCCTGGACCGAATGCTCAAAATTTTGCTTGCCCGGGGCCAGGCCGACGCCGCCGTCATGGACGCCGTGGCCGAAAAAATCGCCCGGTTCCATCAGGAGGCCCAGACCGGCGGCCGCATCGACGAGATGGGCGCCGCCTCAGTGATCCGCCACAACCACGAAGAAAACTTCGCGCAAACCGAAAAGTACATCGACGTCACCCTTTCCGCCTTTCAACACGCCTTTCTCAAAGCGTACGCGGAGCAATTTATCGTCTCCAAAGCCGATCTGCTGGACAAACGTGTCGCGGAGCATAAAATCCGAGACTGCCACGGCGATTTGCATCTGGAGCACATCTGCGTGGCCGACGAAATTATTGTTTTTGACTGCATCGAATTCAACGAACGCTTCCGGTTCGCGGATGTGGCGGCCGAGGTTGCCTTCCTGACCATGGACCTGGATTACAATGGCTATTTCAGCCAGTCCGTGAACTTCGCGAACTCTTACCTGAAATACTCCCGTGACGAAGACCTGCGAGCGCTTTTGAATTTTTACCGCTGTTACTACGCTTTCGTCCGCGGCAAAGTCACGAGCTTCCGCCTGGATCAGAAAGAGATGCCGCAAGCCGAACGCGCGGATATCCGCCGCGTCGCCTCAAAATACTTCGACCTCGCCTGCGCCTACGCGTCGCGACTGGAAAAACCGGCTTTGATTCTGACCGCGGGACTGATCGGTTCGGGCAAGAGCTATCAGGCGCGCAACCTGGCGGAGCGGCTCGGCGCGGAAGTGATCCGCACGGACGTTCTGCGCAAGGAGCTTCTGCAGATTGCCCCCACCGAAAAGCATCATGAATCCTTCGGTCAGGGCATCTATGCCGGGGACATCTCCCGAAAGACCTACGAAAAAGCCGTTGAGCTGGCCGCCGACAAGATCGGGCGGGGCATCCCGGTGATTCTTGACGCCTCCTTCCGATGCCGCGCCGACCGAACAATGGCCGTGGATATGGCGCGAAGGCTCGGAGTTCCGTTTTATGTGGTGGAATGCGCCTGCCCCGATGACGTGGTAAAAATCCGCCTGGAAAAAAGGATGCGGGATCCGGACAATCCCTCCGACGGCCGCTGGGAAATTCTGCAGGAGCAGAAAAAACAATACGAAGCCGTCACGGAAATTCCCGAAAGCCGCCTCTTTCAAATCGACACATCGGACAACCCGGAAACGGTGCGCCGCCAAATTGTTTCCTCCATCAAA
>JAAZOZ010000399.1 GCA_012797505.1 Smithella sp.
ACGGTTTCGATATCCTTCATCGAATACTGGGAAACTATATCGTCCTTGGGGGCAAAAAGCGGAACACGCTCGACGAGCGGAGCATCGGAGATCACGACGCCGGCGGCGTGAACGGAAGAATGCCGGTTGAGGCCTTCCAGAATCAGCGAAAGGGACAGCATCTTGTCGATTTTTGGATTTTTCCTGCGCTCTTCGGCAAAGCGGGGCTCCGCCTTGAATGCTTCCGCAAGCGTGATGTTCAGCGGGAATGAGGGCACCAGTTTGGCAATGCGATCCGCATCGCCGTAAGGAATATTCAGGGCTCTTCCCACATCCCGGATCACGCCTTTGGCCATCATCTTGCCGAAAGTGCAGATTTGGGAAACCTTGTCCTTGCCGTATTTTTCCGTGACGTATTTGATGATTTCACCGCGGCGCTCCTGGCAAAAATCGATGTCGATATCCGGCATGCTGATCCGGTCCGGATTGAGAAAACGCTCAAAAAACAGTCCGTAGCGCAGGGGATCGATATCGGTGATGCGGATGGCGTAGGCCACCAGCGATCCGGCCGCGGAGCCGCGTCCGGGACCGACGGGAACGCCCGTGTGCTTGGCGTGTTTGATGAAATCGGAAACGATCAGAAAATATCCGGCAAAGCCCATCTTCTTGATGATGGCAAGCTCGGAGCGCAGGCGCCGGGTGTATTTTTCGCGAACTTTTGCCTCGTCTTCCTTCGCATACTTGAGAATGACCGGAAAGAGTTTCTCCAGCCCTTCCGTCGCCTTGCGGTCCAGGTAATCCTCCAGCGTTTCCTCGGGATTTTTGACCTCGAATTTGGGCAGGTAAAATTTCCCGAATTCAAAGGTCAGATTGCAGCTCTCCGCGATGGCCAGCGTATTGGCGACGGCTTCGGGGGTCGCGGCAAAGAGCGTCTGCATTTCCTGCGGAGAGCGGACATAAAACTGATTCGACGACATCGACATCCGGTCCTTGTCCTCGATCGTTTTCCCCATCTGAATGCAAAGAAGAACATCGTGCGCCTCGGCGTGATCGGCCTCCAGATAGTGGCAGTCGTTTGTGGCAACGAGCGGAATGGAAAGATCCCTGCTCAGTTCCATCAAGCCCTGGTTCGCGATCTTCTGCTCGGGAATGCCGTTTTCCATGAGCTCCAGATAGAAATTGTCCTCGCCGAAGATTTTCTGAAGTTCACGGGCGGCCCTGCGGGCCTCTTCCATATGGCCCCGGACAATATGCGAAGCGATTTCCCCGTGGAGGCAGGCGCTGGACGCGATCAGGCCTTCGGAGCACTCCGCCAGCAGGGCCTTGTCCACGCGCGGGCGGTAGTAAAACCCCTCCAGATGGGCGACGGAGGTCAGTTTCAACAGATTTTTATATCCCTGCAAATTTTTGACCCAGACGATCAGATGGCGCGCCGTGTCGCCGACGGCGGACGGTGTTTTGTCCAGGCGGCTCCGGGGCGCGACATACAGTTCACAGCCGATGATCGGTTTGATGTTGTTGGCGAGCGCCTGTTTGTAGAAATCAATCGCGCCGAACATCGTGCCGTGGTCGGTGATGGCGATCGCCGGCATGGCGAATTCTTTGGCTTTTTTAAAGAGTTCGTCCAGACGGATCATTCCGTCGAGAAGGCTGTACTGTGTATGAACATGGAGATGGACGAAATCGGCTTGCTTCATGTTTGACTAATCAATCCAGTAATTGGGCGCTTCCTTGGTGATGATGACATCGTGGACGTGGCTTTCCCTGAGGCCTGCCGACGTGATGCGGACAAAGCGGGATTTTTCAATCAGTTCCGCGATCGTTCGGCAGCCCACGTAGCCCATGCCGGCTTTTAATCCACCGATGAGCTGGACGATACTGGCGGAAAGCGATCCGCGGAAAGGCACCCTGCCCTCGATCCCTTCCGGGACCGTTTTGGACGGCGCTTCGATGTCGTCCTGATAATAGCGGTCGCGGCTTCCCATTTTCATAGCCTCCAGCGATCCCATGCCGCGATATACCTTGTAACTGCGCCCCTGAAACAAAATCGTCTCGCCGGGGCTTTCTTCGGTTCCGGCAAAGAGCCCTCCGATCATGACGGCATTCGCGCCGCAGCCCAGCGCCTTGACGATGTCTCCGGAATACTTGATGCCGCCGTCGGCAACGACGGGGATTCCTTTTTGAGAGGCGACTTTGTACGTGTCGCGAATGGCGGACATCTGCGCCACGCCGACCCCCGCAACAATGCGGGTGGTGCAGATGGAACCTGGGCCGACCCCGACCTTTACCGCGTCAACGCCCGCCTCGATCAGCGCCCGGGCGCCCTCGGCCGTCGCGATGTTTCCCGCGATCAGTTCGCATTTGGGGAAATTCGCCTTGGTGGACCGGATGGCGTCAATCACGCCCGCCGAATGTCCATGAGAGGTGTCAATGGCAATCACATCGACGCCGGCCGCTAAAAGCGCCTCGATGCGCGGCTCCCGGTCGATGATGCCCACGGCCGCGCCGACGCGCAGCCTTCCCAGCGAGTCCTTGCAGGCGTTGGGATACCGGCGGATTTTTTCAATGTCCTTGATGGTGATCAGGCCTTTCAAACGGTTTTCATCGTCCACGACCAGCAGTTTTTCAATGCGGTGCTTGTGGAGCAGTTTTTTGGATTCTTCCAGGGTAATGCTGGATTTGACGGTGATGAGATTTTTCTTGGTCATCACCTGGGACACGGGCTGCTCCAGATTTTCTTCAAAACGCAGATCGCGGTTGGTCAGAATGCCGACCAGTTTTTCATTTTTGACGACGGGCACGCCCGAAATGGAATACTGGTGCATCAGAGCCAGCGCATCGCTGACTTTTCGCTCCGGCTCGATGGTGATCGGATCGACCACCATGCCGCTTTCGGATTTTTTCACCCGGTCCACTTCGATGGCCTGGCGTTCGATGCTCATGTTGCGGTGAATAATGCCGATGCCGCCTTCCTGAGCCATGCAGATGGCCGTGCGGGATTCCGTCACCGTATCCATGGCCGCCGAGACGATGGGAATGTTCAGCCGGATCTTCTGCGTCAGCCAGGTGGCCGTTTCAACGTCCCGCGGCAGAACACTGGAAGCCGCCGGCACCAGCAGCAGGTCGTCAAATGTCAGGGATTCTTTCACAACATCATCTAACATGGTCTCCTCCGTTGTCATGGGTTAAGGGATGCGTGTGCGATCGGATATTTTCGGTTGTTCAAAACGACGCAGAATTTGTTGTCCGCGCCGTCGGTTTCAATAAATTCCGCCAGCTGATAGTAGCTTTTCCGTGTAAAGCGGGCGGGGAACCGGTTGTTTTTTACACGGCAATACAGGACATTGTCTTTGCCGACGGCCAGGGTGTCCGCAGCCAGTTTCTCCTTTTGGTCGTCGTTGAGCAGGATTTCCAGCTCTTCAGCGCCGCAGGGGGTTTGATTCCTGTAAACCGCCGTCACGACAAAGGCCGTATCTTCGACATCCAGATAGCATATTTCCCGGTTGAGTTCGACGAAATACCTGCCGCAGTCATCCTGTTTCAGATGCTCGAAGAAAACGCACAAAATGTCTTTGCGGAACATGTGTGCGCCTCGGTAGTACCAGATTCCTTCCTTGTCTATTTTGATGTCGCTTTCATCCATTTCTACGCCATTTTCCTGCTGTCGAGCAGAATCGTCACCGGGCCGGAATTGACCAATTCAATCTGCATCATTTCCTGAAATGCGCCGGTGGCCAGTTTTTTGACCCTTGGTTGAGCCCGGCGGACAAAATATTCATACAGCGCTCTGGCTTTTTCCGGCTCTTGCGCCCGGGCAAAAGACGGTCTTCGTCCCTTGTCGCAGTCGGCCAGCAGCGTGAATTGGGATACGACCAGCATTTCTCCCGCGATGTCGACAAGCGATCGGTTCATTTTTCCCTGTTCATCCTCAAAAATGCGCAGATGAACCGTTTTTTCCAAAATAAAATCAGCGTCTTTCTCCGTGTCTCCCTTTTCCACGCCCAGAAACACCAAAAGCCCCTGATCCGTAGCGGAAAATAGCTGAGAATTGATGCTGACGCAGGCCCGGTCGACTCTCTGAAGAACTGCACGCATAAGGCATCCCATTTAAAAGTGCGCGCATGTTAGCAACAATTCCCCGAGTGTTCAAGTTCTTTCTGTTATAAAATATTTCCGTGGAAATTCATGAACTTGTCCAAGCTTTTGTAATCCTTGCCCGGGTATGCTACAAGACGCATCCATGAGCAAAAATATTCTGTTGATCAATCCCTGGATTTATGATTTCGCGGCGTACGATTTCTGGATGAAACCTCTGGGGCTTTTAACCCTGGGCTCCCTTCTGCGGGCCAACCGCCACCGGGTTTCCTATATCGATTGCCTGAATCCCTATTCAGAGCCCATGCTGAAGAAGACCGGCAGGTCACCAAAGCGTCATGCCTACGGGCATGGCCGCTTCTACCGACAGGTCATCGAAAAGCCGTCCTGCCTCAAAGCGTTTCCACGCAGCTATTGCCGGTATGGGATGGATCCGGACGTCTTTCGCGCCGAACTCGGGCGTTTTTCGGACACGGACATTGTTTTGGTCACTTCCATGATGACTTACTGGTACCCGGGCGTTTTTGACGCCATTCAAATCGTCCGGGAAACCCTGCCGGGGGTTCCGGTGGTCCTGGGCGGCAAATACGCCTCTCTCTGCCATGAGCATGCCCTGGCCGAATCCGGCGCGGATTACGTGATTAGCGGACGGGGTGAGAAACAGATTCTGGAGCTGTTGCGCGGTATTTTCAACGAAGAGATTCTTTTTTCTCCGGAGGAAAACGATCTGGACGCCCTGCCCTATCCCGCCTTCGACCTCGCGGACCGCATCGACCAGGTCCCGCTCATCACCTCTCTGGGGTGCCCTTATCGCTGCAGCTACTGTTCGTCCCCTTTATTTTACAAACAGCATCTGCGGCGCGATCCCGGAAAAATCGCCGACGAAATCGAATACTGGCATAAGAATTTCGGTGTTGCGGATTTCAGTTTTTACGACGACGCGCTTCTGGTGAACCCCGAAAGCAGTATTGTTCCACTCCTTCACGACATAAAAAGGCGCGGCATCGACTGCCGGTTTCACTGCCCGAACGGCCTGCATGTCCGGGAAATCGACGCCCCGCTCAGCCGTCTGCTCTTTGCGTCCGGCTTTAAAACCATTCGCTTCGGTTTTGAAACGGCCCGTTTCGAGGCGCAGGAGAAAACGGGCGGAAAGGTGCGAAACGATGAGTTGCGCAGGGCGGTCGCGCATTTGAAAGAGGCGGGGTACAAAACCCGGGACATCGGCGTTTACCTTTTGTGCGGCCTGCCGGATCAGAAAGCAGGGGATGTGTCCGGGAGCATTGATTTCGTCCTTCGGTGCGGCGCAAGGCCCGTGCTGGCCGAATATTCGCCGATTCCGGGCACTAAAATGTGGCCGGAAGCCGTCGCCGCATCCGTATTTGACATTCAGCGGGAACCTCTATATCATAACAACACACTGTTGTGCTGCCGCAATAATGATTTCAGTTATGAGGCTTACCGCAGGATGAAGGAGCGCGTCAAAGCGCTGCTCTGGGAAACAGGATTGCCCGATGGAACTACTGGTTCGAATTAAGAATATCGTCGTTTTTTTGCTCTCCGGATTTTTTCTGGTGTTCGGCGTTCTTCTCCTCATGAGCTCCTTTCAGCTGGCCAATCCCCTGGAATTCGTGATGACGCTGTTTGCGGCCTCTTTCATCATTTTGTTTTGCATCGCCGGCATTCTCTACGCATATTTTCGTTTTTTCCAGGGAAATTCGATTTCTGAGGAGGACCATGCGGACAAAGAATAAAATCTGGATCGCCCTCGGGCTGCTGTTGCTCGCGTGCATTGCCCTGCCTGCGCAGGCGGTGGACCTGGAGAAAAAAATCGTGAAGGCCAGGCTGCAAAACGGCCTGACCGTTCTGATGATGGAGCGCAAATTCAGCCCGACCGTTTCCCTGTACATCCGCTACCGGGTGGGCGCCGTCGATGAATCCCCGGGGCAAAGCGGCGCGGCCCATTTCCTGGAGCACATGATGTTCAAGGGAACGACGACGATCGGCGCGAAAAACTACCCGGCGGAAAAGAAACTGCTTTCGGACATGGAAAAAATCGGCCGGGAACTGGACCGCGAGCGCGCAAAGCAGGGATCGGCCGATGCCCGGAAGATCCGGCGGCTGGAAGCGCGGATGAAAAGGCTCCAGGACAAGCACCTCCGGTATTACATCCCCAACGAAATTGACCGCCTCTATACGGAAAACGGCGCATCCGGCATGAACGCGTCGACGGGCCAGGACATGACCACCTACTTCATCAACCTTCCCGCCAACAAGATCGAACTCTGGGCGCGCATTGAATCCGACCGCCTTCTGCATCCCGTCTTCCGTCAGTTTTACACGGAGCGGGACGTCATTCTGGAGGAAAGAAGGCAGCGCGTGGAGGCCAGCCCCGACGGCAAGCTCTATGAGGCCTTTATGGAACGGGCCTATTCAACCCATCCCTACGGAATCCCCATTGTCGGATTGCCGAAAGACCTGACGTTCATGAGCCCGGCGGCGATTCACGCCATTCATCGGAAATATCTGTCGCCCCGGCGGATCGTCATTGCCGTGGTCGGGGACATCGATCCCTCCAAGACGATGGAGCTGATTCGCCGGTATTTCGGAAAGATCCCCGACGCCGGCGCTCCTGCCGCCCGGATTCCGGCCGAACCGGAGCAAAAAGCGGAGCGCAAAGCCCAGGTCTGGTTTGACGCCAGCCCTTCCATGATCATCGGCTACCACAAGCCCGCGCCGCCCGCCCGCGAGGATTATGTGTTTGATGTTCTGGAGACGATTTTAAGCAAAGGCAGAACGAGCCGTCTGTATGACCGGCTGGTGATTTCGCGCCAGATCGCCCAGAGCATCAGCGCGGCAAACGGCGTGCCGGCAGCAAGATACCCCAACCTCTTCACCATTTTTGCGCGGCCGCGCCATCCCCATACCAACGAAGAACTTCAGACGGCCATTCTCGGGGAGATCGAGGCGATCAAGACCGCTCCCGTGACGGAAGAGGAGCTGGCCCGGGCCAAAAACCAGCTGAAGATGGACTTCATCAAAAGCCTGGATTCCAATTCCGAGCTGGCGTCCATTCTTTCCTACACCGAACTGCTGTTGGGGGATTACCGGTACTTTTCCGACTATCTGCCCCAAATTCAAAAGGTGACGGCCGGTGATATCCAGGCGGCGGCCATCCGGTATCTGACGGCGGAAAACCGCACCGTCGCGGTTCTCAACCGGAAAACCGCACCGGAGGAAGGCGGAGGCGCCCATGAAAAATAGAAAAGCCTTTTTCCCGGCCGCCGGGTTGCTGCTCCTGGCGATTTTCGCGATGAGTCCGCCGTCGGCTCCCGCAGAATCTCCCTGGATTTCTCCGGACCAAATCGCCTATCCCGCGCTGGAATTCCGCATGCCGCAGGCCCAGCGGATCGCACTCACAAACGGCATGGTTTTGTTCTATCTGAAAGACGGCGAATTGCCTCTGGTTTCCCTGACCGTGCTGGTGCGAACCGGCTCGCTCTACGACCCCGAGGGCAAGGAAGGTCTGGCGGAGCTTACCGCCGCTCTTCTGCGGACGGGAGGAACAACAAAAATCAGCAGCGGCGAAATGGACCGGCGACTGGATTTCCTGGCCGCCTCTCCGTCCTTTTCGATGTCGCTTGATTCCGCCTCGGTGCATTTTTCTTTTTTGAAAAGCGATCTGGAGGAATGCCTCGGCCTTCTCTCCCGGATGCTTCTGGAGCCGGCCTTTGAAGAAAAGAAAATTCAGGAGGCGCTGGCGTTAAAAAAGGAGGAGTTGAGGCGAATCGCGGACGACCCGCAAAAACTGGCCTTTCGCGAATTCAACCGACTTCTCTATCCCGGCGATCCGCGGGGCCGCTATGCAACCTCCGCCTCCATACAAAACATTTCGCGCGCCGATCTCGCGGCTTTTCACCGCGAATATTTTTCGCCGGCCAATATGTTGCTGGCGGTGTCGGGCGACATTTCCCGGGAAGAGGCCGTAGAGAAAATCGAGCAAGCCTTCAGCGACGCAACCATCCCCCGCCGCGTCCATGAGCTCCCGGATGCGCCCAAACAGAGGGGGCGCGGCATTTTTCTGATTCCCAAGGCAATACCGCAATCCACGGTGGTCAGCGGGGAGCTGACGATCAGCAAGAACCATCCGGACTTTTACGCTTTCGAGGTTCTGGATTTCCTCATCGGCAGCGGCGGCTTTTCCTCCCGGATTTTCAGCGCCGTCCGCAATGAGGAAGGCCTGGCCTACAGCGCCGGCAGCTTCTACCGCGCACGGTCCAACTACGGGGTTTTCGGGACCTATGCTTTCACGAAAACGGCTTCGACCTTTCGGGCGATTTCCCTGATCGACGCCATTTTAAAGGATGCCGCGGCCGGATCCTTTTCCCAGACAGAGCTGGACCGGGCGAAGCGATCGATCATCAACAGTTTCATTTTCTCCTTCGAACAGCCCGGACAGATTGCCTCCCAGCAAATGACGGTCGAATACGAGAAGCTGCCCGCCGATTTCCTGACGGCCTACCGAACAAAAATCGAAGCGGTGACGCTCGAAGATGTCCGCCGCGTCGCCGCGGCCTTCCTCCATGAGAAAGAAAGGTTGACGCTGATCGTCGGCGACGCGGACCGGTTCGGCGCATGGCCCCAAAACTGGGCCCCGCCTTCGCAATTCGTTCCCCAGCACTGATTCGAGGTTTGATCATGATCGACGAAGTTCTTTTTGAAAAAGTATCCCGCAGAATCGACCAGAGCCGCCAGGACATGATCGAACTGCAAAAAGCGCTGACGGCCGTTCCGGCCGTCGGTCCGGCAAACGGCGGCGATGGTGAAATGCCGAAAGCCCTGGCGCTGAAAAAGCGTCTGGTGAAAATGGGGTTTACGATTTTCCGGCATTTTGACGCCCCGGACCCGACGGTTTCGGGCGGTCTGCGCCCGAATTTCCTGACATCGCTGCCGGGGAAAGACGACTCCCGCCGCATCTGGATCATTACGCATCTGGACATTGTCCCTCCGGGCGAGCCGGGCCTCTGGAGCGCCGATCCCTACCGGGTGTACGTCAAGGACGATTGCGTGTACGGCCGGGGCACGGAAGACAATCAGCAGGATATGGTGGCTTCTGTTTTTGCCGCCAGGGCGCTCTTGGAGGAAGGCATCCCGCCCCCTGCCACGGTCAACCTGCTGTTTGTCTCCGACGAGGAAACGTCCAGCGAAAAAGGCGTGCAGCATCTTCTCGGTCTGCCGGAAAAAATTTTCAGCCCCGGCGACTGGATTGTGGCGCCGGATTCGGGAAATTCCGAAGGATCCCTGATTGAAGTCGCCGAAAAAGGAATCCTCTGGCTGGGTTTCAGGACCACCGGAAAACAGTGCCACGGCAGCAAACCGCAGCTGGGGATCAATGCGTTCTCCGCCGCCTCCCGTCTGGTCATCGAATTGACCGAACTGTGCAAAATCTTTGACGCCGCGGATCCGCTTTTCGATCCTCCCGTCAGCACCTTCGAGCCGACCAAAAAAGAAGCCAACGTGGGCAACATCAACACGATTCCGGGTGAAGACGTCTTCTACATGGATTGTCGGATCCTGCCGTGCTACAGGATCGACGACGTTCTTTCCGAAATTAAAAAAATCACCAAAAGCATTGAAACGGCATATCGTGTAACCATCGAGATCTCCATTCACCAGCGCGTTGATTCAGCGCCTTCCACACCCGCCGATGCTCCGGTTGTCCGCGCCCTCACGGACGCCGTCAACCGGGTCTATCAGATCCGGGCGTTTGCCGGAGGCGTCGGGGCGGGAACCGTCGCCGCGTATTTCAGGAAGCAGGGGCTTTCGGTGGCGGTCTGGTCAAAAACCAACATGAAAGCCCATCAGCCCGACGAAAACTGCCCGATCGGCAACATGACCGGCGACGCCAAGGTCTTTGCCCACCTGTTTTTGCAGGCTTAAATTGTATTGCAATAGCGGGTTCTTAATGGTAGAAACCAGCCTCGCGCAAAAAGCCATTGCCATTGGCAAAAACCCGGATACGACGGCTCTGCAATGGCGGAGATCAACCTTTTAAAGGTGGATTTTTTTGATTAAGTCAACGAAAAGCGTACGAGCGGAAAAGATTTCCTTCGCGGATTCAAATCTGCTCAAAAATCTTTGCGGCGAACACGATAAGCACCTGAAACTCCTCGAAAAGCTTGAACCCGTCAAAATTAAGCCCTGGGGGAATTGCTTGTCTGTCACCGGCGAAGACACAGCCGTAGCAATCGCTTCGGGCATCATCCGGCAACTCTATGAAATGATGCAAAAAGGATGGCGCGTCCACCTCTCGGATTTTGATTATGCGCACCGGATTCTCTCGGAAGACATCCATTTTGACCTCGCGAGTATTTTTCTGGAGACGGTTTTCATCTCTTCCCAAAAGAGGGTGATCTCTCCCAAAAGCATCGCCCAGCGCCATTACATTGACGCCATGAGAAACGCCGACATGGCGCTGGCCATCGGACCGGCCGGCACGGGGAAAACCTACCTGGCCATGGCGATGGCCGTCTCCTGTCTTCTGGAAAAAAAGGTCCAGCGGATCATCCTGACCCGGCCCGCCGTGGAAGCGGGCGAAAGGCTGGGTTTTTTGCCGGGCGATCTGGCGGAAAAGGTCAATCCCTACCTCCGCCCCTTGTATGACGCGCTTTATGACATGGTGGACATGGAAAAAGCCGGCGCCCTGATTGCCAAGGGGCTCATCGAGGTCGCGCCGCTCGCGTTCATGCGCGGCCGGACGCTGAACGACTCATTCATCATTCTGGATGAAGCCCAGAACACCACGTCGGAACAGATGAAAATGTTCCTCACCAGGCTGGGCTTCCATTCCAAGGCGGTCGTTACCGGCGACATCACCCAGATCGATCTGCCGATGGAGAGATCCTCCGGTCTGGTGGAAGCCGCGGCGGTGCTGCGCAAGATACAGGCCGTCCGCATCGTTCATTTTTCACAGGTGGACGTCGTCCGCCATCCCCTGGTGGCGGACGTGATCTCCGCCTATGCAGCCTGGGAAAACGAAAAGAAAAACGGGAAAAATGAAGCGCGGCCATGAATAATTTTTTGGATTCGACATCGGAAAAAATACTGTCTTTTTTTCGGAAACGCAAGGAAAAGCATCGCTTCTCCTTTGCCGTTTTAAACGATGTCATCGTTCAGCGCTGGGTGATCGCCGTCCTTTTGAGCGCCGGCCTGACGGCGCTTCTCGCGCCGCAATTCTATTCTTCCAAGCCGGTGTACCGCCACGGCATGATTGTTCAGGAAAACGTCAAAGCCGACCGCGACTTCCTGGTGGAGGACGTCCAATCCACAAGGCTAAAGCAACTCGAATCCGCTGCCGCCGTTCGTCCGGTATATGACTATGATCCGGAAACGGCCATGACGATAAGGGCGAAAATCAAACAGTCCTTTGCGCTCGCGGCCGGGCAGAGGGAAACATCTCAGGTCAAGGCTCTTCTGGATCGGTCCCTGGGCGTCACGCTGTCGCAGGAGGAGTTCGCTTATCTGAGCGCCCATGCTTTTTCCGACGAGCTGCTGCAGAGATTCTCCCGAATCATTTTTGCCTTTTACGAAAACACCTTCGTCACGACGGGCCCTTTCGGGAATCAGGAGCGTGAAAAAGGCATTACCATCGTCAACACGCTGACCCGGACGGAAGAAAACACCAAAGAGTTGTCGTCCATTCTGCTGATGAAAGACATCGGCCCGGCGCTTTCGAAAAAAATCAACGCTTCCATGCGAAACGAACAGCCGGAGGCCAGACGCGTTACATTTTTATTCCTGAAGAAAATGATCGCGCCCAATCTCACCTACAACCCGAAGGCGACGGCGCAAAAAATTGCATCGGCGAGAGAAAGCGTCAAGCCGGTTTACTTCCAGGTGCAGAAAAACGAGATGATCGTCCGGGAGGGAGACAAAATCGGTTATCCGGAGCTGGCCAAGCTGGAAGCCTTTCACAAAACCGCCGCGGTCAGCAACATCTCCAGCCTCGCGGTCCTTGCGGGCATTTTCTGCATCGTTCTCTTTCTGACGCTGCTTTTGTATTTCTGGCGCACCCGAAACTGGCTGAAAACATCGCCCCGCTCCAATGTAGACTTTCTGGTTTTCGCGATCGTCGCCCTGCTGCAGATTTTATTTGTGAAAGCGGGCATTTTTATTTCGGTCGCCGTCAACCGGGCTTTCCCTTCCCTTCCGGTGGACGCATGCTATTTCGCGATTCCCTTCGCCATGGGCGCCATGATTATCGCCGTGCTGGTGAACCGGAACGTGGCCATGATCATGAGCGTTCTATCCTCGTTTCTGATCAGTCTGCTTTTTGAGGAAAAAATTCTTTTCCCGCTTTTTTCGTTTCTGGGGTCCGTGGCCGCCTCCTATCACGTCGTCAACAGCCGCCAACGCTCGACGTTCCTGAAGGTCGGCGTCTTTCTGGGCGTCGTCAACATTGCCGCCATCCTCAGCCTGAATCTATTGACCGGCCGGCTGCTCGACGATCTGATCCTCCGTCTGGCCATGGGCCTTTTCGGCGGCATCATCACCGGAATCCTGGTGGCCGGTCTGACGCCCGTTTTTGAAAGCCTCTTCGGCTTCATCACGTACATTAAGCTCCTGGAGCTGGCCAATCTCAATCAGCCGCTTTTTCAGAAAATGATCATTGAAGCGCCCGGCACCTACCATCACAGCATCATCGTCGCCTCCCTGGTGGAATCGGCGGCCGAAGCCATCGGCGCCAACGCGCTTCTGGCCAAGGTCAGCGCCTACTACCACGACATCGGCAAGCTTGCCAAACCCCATTACTATATTGAAAATCAGACCGGCTATGACAATCGACACGACAAGCTTTCTCCGAAAATGAGCGCCCTGATCATCATTTCCCACGTCAAGGAAGGCTGCGAACTGGCCATGAAGGCCAAGCTGGGCCAGCCGATCATCAACATCATCCGGGAGCATCACGGCACCAGTCTGATCAGCTATTTCTACGACAAAGCCAAGAAAAACAAGGATGAATCCATCCGCTCCCTGACGGAAAGCGACTTTCGCTATCCCGGCCCCAAACCGCAGACCAAAGAAGCGGGGCTTGTCATGCTGGGCGATGTGATTGAAGCTTCCTCGCGCACGCTGACCAACCCGACGCCGGCCCGAATCCGGTCGCTGGTCCGGGAAAGAATCGCCCGCATTTACACGGACGGGCAGCTGGATGAGTGTGAGCTGACGCTCAGAAACCTGAATACCATCGCGGAAACCTTCACGCGGATTTTAACCGGCATTTTCCATCATCGCGTCGAATATCCGGAAGCGCCCCCGAAGCCGAAAGAAACGAACGGCAAAAGAGAAGTTTATGAAAATTCGAATCGCAAACCGGCAGAAGCGGACGAAAATCGATAGCCGCCGGATCCGCGGCAACGTCATCCGGCTGTTGCGGCTGATCGGCTGCGCGGAAAAGGAAATCAGCATTTCGTTTGTGGATGACGAGGCCATTCGCCTTCTCAACCGGCAGTATCTGCGCCTGGATAAACCGACCAATGTGCTTTCTTTTTCACTCGAGGAAGGCGAGTGCGGCAAGATAAATCCCGGCCTGCTGGGAGATGTCGTGATTTCCGTGGATACGGCCCTGCGCGACGCAAAGCAAGGCGGTTTTACCCTGGAGGAGGAGATTCTCTTTCTAATCATTCACGGCCTGCTGCATCTGACCGGTTACGAGCACGTTGAAACCTCCAGGGCCAACGCCCTGAAAATGAAGAAAAGAGAAAAAGAGCTTTTCCTGGCCCTGACGGCCTCCGACGCCCCGTTTGCCTGAGGTCATCCCTGCGCGGGAATTTTCAGCGTTGTTCCGTATTTGATCTCATTCGTCGTTAAACGATTCGCCTGCTTGAGTTTGGCGACGGGGACGTTGAAACGCGTTGCAATGCTAAACAGCGTGTCGCCTTTCCTGACTTTGTACGTCTTGGCTGAACCGGCCGAAGAAGCGTTTTTCCCGCCGGTTGTTTTTTGTTTGGCTGACGCCGTTTCCGCGGAATCAATCGGTATTCTGACATATTTCGCCTGCTGGCTTAACCGCTTGTTTCGATTGATCCGGTTGCAGCTGTAGATCGACTGTCTGGATACCCTGTAGCGTTTGGCAATGGAGTCCACCGTTTCACCGGGGCGAACGCGATGCCGGATGTAGCGGCCGGGGCCTGTGTTTTTGTTTCTCTCCGCGTAACCGAGGCGGGGCTTCTCGGCGGCCGGAATATCGTTGTACACCAGTTGAAATTTTTGAAGACTGCCCTCGGGAACCTTGAAATCATATTCCCTGTCCGGCGTGATTTTGTATCGCAGCTCCGCATTGAGCACATTCATGTAGTCTTCGGATACTTCCATTTTGGAGGCGATGTCGGACAGTTTCATCATTTTGCCGACCTTCACCGTTTCATAGTTCATCAGCGTGTCCGTCGTGGTCTGCAGCTCAAAGCCGTATTTGGCCGGATTTTTGACGATATGCAGTGTGGCGAGAAAACGGGGAACGTAGCGGGCCGTCTCATGAGGCAGCCGGGAATACAGATCCCAGAAGCGGTCGAAGTAATTGATGTGCTGGCCGGAAATGACGCGCAGGACCCTGCCTTCGCCGCAGTTGTAAGCGGCCAGCACGGTGAGCCAGTCGCCGAACATCGCGTGCAGCTCCTTCAAATAAGCAATGGCCGCCCGCGTGGATTTCAGGACGTCCATGCGTTCATCCACCCATTCGTCCCGCGTCAACCCGAATTTGTAACCCGTGGACGGAATAAACTGCCACAGTCCCAAAGCCCTCGCGGGGGAATACGCGCTGACCTTGAATCCGCTTTCCACCAGGGGAAGCCAGAAGAGTTCCTCGGGGACGCCCGCTTTTTTCAGTTCGGAAACGATGAGCTCCCTGTATAGACCGGAACGCAGATAGGAGGATGTAAAAAATTCCCTTTCGGGGCCCTGGAAGGAGCGGATTTCCTTCTCCACATCCGGGTTCATGATGAGTTGAATCTCACTGGCCTTGCCGTTGGTGGGGCCTTTTTTGGACGAGTAAACCGCTATAATCCGCTGTGAAATCAGGAGGCGCAGGTCATCTTTCTGCCGGGCGATTTCCACATCGCCATTCGTGTCCAGAAGCAGCGCATAGGCCTTATCCAGTTCATTGAGGGTGTTTTCGATATCGCCGTTCTTCCAGTAGTTGTCCGCCACTTCCAGAATGGCCAGCACGTTTTCCATCAGATCCTGCTCTTCTTCCAAGTCCGCAGAGTCTTCCTCCGCCGCGTTGGGGTCTTCCCGGACGGCCGGATTTGCGGGAGGGCCCGCCTGAGATTCCGGCGATGAAACGGACTGCGGATTCTGAAACAGGACACTGACCTCCGGGAGCTGAGCCTCGGCTCTGTCCGCGGGCGCGAAGCCAAAACCCACGATCATGAAGAGGAAAATCAACAGACCACGGGACAAATTGTATTTTTTATATTTTCGCATGGGCAAGGCTCTCCTGTCGTTTTCAAAGCGCGTTTTTATTTGTTTCCCTGAACGAAAAAGCGCGGGGCATCCGGATTCCGGCGCCTCCCGGTTTTTCGCGGGCTTTATAACACATTTTGCCCGCATCCCCAAACGATATCGACAATCGCAAATGTTACTCCTGATTTACCGGCGGGGAATAACCGGTTCAGGATTTGCGATTCGAAACGGCCATCAGGTAGGCCTGAATAAAATCATCGATCTCCCCGTCCAGCACTTTCTGGGCGTTGCCGATTTCCAGGTTGGTGCGATGATCCTTCACCAGCTTATAGGGATGCAAAACATAGGAGCGGATCTGGCTGCCCCAGGCGATGTCTTTTTTCTGTTTATTTTCTTCATCGAGCTTTTCATTTTTCTGCTGAAGCTCCCTTTCATACAGCCGGGATTTCAGATATTTCATCGCCATCGATTTATTTTTGTGCTGCGATCGTTCATTCTGGCACTGCACGACAATGCCGGTCGGCAGATGGGTAATGCGGACGGCGGAATCCGTCTTGTTGACGTGCTGCCCGCCTTTGCCGCCGGACCGGAACGTGTCGATCCGCAAATCATCGTCGCGAATGTCGATTTTGATTTCGTCGTCGATTTCCGGATAGACAAATACCGACGCGAAGGACGTATGGCGTCTGGCGCCAGCGTCGAACGGAGAAATGCGCACCAGACGGTGAATTCCGATCTCCGCCTTGGCGTACCCGTAAGCGTATTCGCCCTCCACGGTAAACGAAACGCTTTTCACCCCTGCTTCATCGCCCGGCAGATAATCAATAATGGCCGTTTTAAAATTTCTTTTTTCAGCCCACCGCAGATACATGCGCAGCAGCATTTCCACCCAGTCCTGCGCTTCCGTGCCCCCCGCGCCGGCATGGATGGACATGATCGCGTTCATCGGGTCCTGTTCGCTTGCGAGCATCATCTTGAGCTCTTCTTCCCGGACCTCGGCCGACAGGCGCGCCAGATCGGCTTCCAGATCCAGCAGAAGCCCCTGGTCATTCTCTTCGGAGGCCATGCTCCAGAGGTTTTCCGTCTCCCGGATGCGCCCGCTGAACCTTTTCCACCGTTCCAGCGATTCGGAGAGCTTTGTTTTTTTCTGCAGGAGGGACCGGGCTTTTTCCGGATCGTCCCAGAAATCCTTTTTCGCGGACAGGATGTCCAGATCCTTGACCCGCAATTCCAGTTCGCCTACGTCAAAGACATTCTCCGATCGAGGCGATTCTTGTTTTCAAATCCAGAATGCTTTCCTGAAGATTATCGACGGACATTTCTTTTCCTCCTTGTTAAACTCCATAAGAATAAACCGGCCAGCCCGATGAAGCCTGCCCACACGAACCAATCGCCGTACCTGGCGTACAAAGTCGGCGTTTGCATCAATGGAATTCTGCCGGTGATGGTATCTCTTTCAAACAGCTTCGTCTGCGCGAGAATTCTACCGGTCGGATCCACCAGCGCGGAAATGCCCGTATTGGCCGCCCGCGCCAGGCAGAGTCTTGTCTCCACGGCCCGGAAAACGGACATGGAAAGATGCTGATAAGGCGCGGATGTCCTTCCAAACCAGGCGTCGTTGGTTATGTTCACCAAAACATCGGCCGCGGCGTTTTTATACCGGCGCGCCGCCTGGGGCAGAATGCCCTCATAGCAGATCAGGACGCCGATTTTTTTTTCGTCCATCCGCAGGGGGAAATACCCCTTCCCCGCGGCAAAGTCGCCGATGCCCGACGCCAGGCTGCTGACAAAGGGAAACAAGGTTCTCAGGGGAACATATTCCCCGTAGGGCACCAGATGCACCTTGTCGTATTTTCCCGCAAGGTCCCCCCCGGGGGAAAGCAGAAAGGCGCTGTTAAAATAATCCGTGCCTGCAGGCGCGGCGGCATAACTGACGGATCCGAAAAGCAGCCAGCTTTTGGTTTGCGAAGGCAATTGTCTGACGCGGGCCCGCAAAACCCCCGGCTCCTGAAAGTTAAAAGGAACGGCGGTTTCCGGCCAGACGATCAGCGTTCCGGGAGCCTTTGCGCCGCGCAGGGAAAGCTCCTCGTAAATCCGAATCGTTTCGGTTTGGAAATCCTGATTCCATTTGACGGCCTGCTCGATGTTGCCCTGAATGAGCGATACGTCCATGCTCCGCGCATTTCCCATGCTCTGCCGGATTTCGCGAATCCGCATCGCGCCGTAGGCATATACCCCCGACCAGATGAGAAACACGGCCAGCGCCAGCGCGAGCGATTTTTTCGACCTTTCCCGAAGCAGCGTAAAAAAGGCAACGTTCAAAAGGACGATCAGAAAGGACAGGCCGGGCACCCCTGTGATGTCGGCCATCTGAATGAACAGCAGATTGGAAAACTGGGAATACCCCAGGTTCTCCCACGGAAATCCCGTGAACAGACCGGATTTCAAATGCTCCAGGCAAATCCATAAAACCGGCGCGGCAAGATAAAGGGGAACCCTGCCCCGAAAGTAAACGATTCCCGCGGCAAACAGGGCGAAATAGACGCTCAGATAGCCGGCCAGCAGAATCGTGAGGATCACGCCCAGAACCAGGGGAAGATAACCGTAGTTCACCACGACATGCGCAATCCAGTACAGCATGCCGATATACGCCGCCATTCCCGCCGTCCACCCCAAAAGCAGGGCCCTCGAGAGCGATGAAACGTTGTTCAGAGCGACGAACAGCGGAACCAGCGCAATCCACGCGATGACGCCGAAGCCGAACCTGGGAAACGACAAAAAAAACAGAATGCCGCACAAGAGCGCGAAAAAAAAATCGCGGGTCTGCGGCGTGCCGCCGGTCCAATCCGGTTTGATGTTGTTGCCGTTGGTCTTCATGGCGCGTCTTCGGATTTTTTGATTTTCACCTTCTTGATGCTGCGTTCGTCCGCGTTTTCGATAGTGATGTCCATTCCCTCGATTTGAAAGCTTTCCCCCTGATGAGGTATTCTGCGAATCGCGTATAAAATCAGACCGCCGACCGTTTCGAACCGGCCCCGGTCCAAGCGGATTTCCAGAAGCTCTTCAATCTTCCCGATTTCCGTTCGTCCGTCCGTCACGATGGAGCCGTCGGCCATTCGGACGATATCGTCGGCATCCGCCTGCTCTTCATGTTCATCGCGAATGTCGCCGACAATTTCCTCCAGCAGGTCCTCCAGCGTGATCAGCCCGGAGGTGCCGCCGTATTCATCGATGACAATGGCAATGTGCTTGTTGTTGTTTTTCAGCTCGTAAAACAGCAGATGCGCGTTTTTTGTCTCCGGAATGTAGTAAGGCCGCGTCATATGAGACAGAATATCGGCGGCGCTCATTCGGGGCGACCAGGCGGCAAGCAGGTCCTTGATGTTCAGAATGCCGATGATATTGTCCACGGAGCCGCGGTGGACGGGAATCCGCGTGTAATGCGCCTCGACCATCTCCCGCTTCATCTCCTGGGCCGAATCCTCCGCGCTGATCGAAACGATGTCCGTCCGGGGGATCATGATTTCGCGAACCAGCGTGGATGTAAAATTCAGGATGTTTTCGATCATTTTCCTGGACGCATCGTCCAGAACGCCGCCCTTTTGAGCTTTGGCAAGGACCGAAAACAGTTCCCGGCGAATCTGCTCGGGGCTGCTCCAGGATAAAAGATCGGAAATTTTTTTCATCATAGACTCAAGATTTTTTCACCGCGCGCCGTCCACGCGGCTCTTCCGCGTCCAATTAACCATGCAACATCCATCCTGTCAATCACCCTGATGGAAGAGATTCTCCGGGCGGTCGCGGTAAACAAAAAGGGAATCACTTAAAAAAAGCTGATTCCCTTTCAGATTTTCTGGCGGGGCCGATGGGACTTGAACCCACGCCCTCCGGCGTGACAGGCCGGCGTTATAACCAACTTAACTACGACCCCAAAAAATCATTAAAAACAATATTCACTTTCTTTCCTGGTAGGCGGGACAGGGCTCGAACCTGTGACATCCACGGTGTAAGCGTGGCGCTCTTCCAACTGAGCTACCCGCCCCCTTGCCCGAAAAAAGCTGACTGGCTTCTAGCAACATTGAGATGGCTTGTCAAGCGGTAAAACAACAATATTCCCCGTTAATTCACGGCGCAGGAATCCGCCTGCGCCTCGTTTCCCACCACGTTGCCGAAGAGGTCGTCCTCTTTGACCAGAGCAATCTCCAGCACCTCGTCGATATGTTCCACGAAAACGATTTTCATCGCGTTTTGAACATTGCGGGGCACTTCCGTAAGGTCTTTCTCATTGTCCTTGGGAATCAGGACCGTTTTGATATTGCCGCGGTGGGCCGCCAGAATCTTTTCCTTCAGGCCGCCGATCGGCAGGACCCGTCCCCTCAGCGTAATTTCCCCGGTCATGGCCAGGTCGGCCCGGACTTTCTTCTTGACGAGCGCCGAAGCGATCGAAGTAGCCATGGCGATCCCGGCGGAGGGTCCGTCCTTGGGAATGGCGCCTTCGGGCACATGGACGTGAATGTCGATCTTTTTATAAAAGTTTTTCGGCAAACCGAAGCGCTCGGCGCGGGTCCGGATGTACGAGAGGGCCGCCTGCACCGATTCCTGCATCACGTCGCCCAGCTTGCCGGTCATGACCATGCGGCCCGTTCCTTCCATGATGGAGGCTTCAATCGCCAACAATTCGCCGCCGACCTCCGTCCAGGCCAGCCCGGTCGTCAAACCGATCTGGTTGTTTTCCTCCGTCTCGCCGTGGCGGAATTTCGGAACCCCCAAATATTTCGGAATATTTTTGGAGCTGATGACAATCTTTTTGCAGTTTCCGTTGCTGACGATTTCCTTGGCGACCTTGCGGCAGATGGATGCGATCTCCCTCTCGAGGTTTCGCACACCGGCCTCCCGCGTGTACTGGCGGATGATGCGCAGCAGGGCCTGGTTGGTGAATTCGATCGATTCGGCCGTAAGCCCGTTGGCCTCCATTTCCTTGGCCAGCAGGAACTTGATCGCGATCTGCATTTTTTCCTGCTCGGTATATCCCGCAATGCGGATGACTTCCATCCGGTCCTGCAGCGGCGCCGGGATTGTCTGCAAAACATTGGCGGTTGTAATGAACAGAATATCGGACAAATCATAATCCACGTCCAGATAATTGTCGTTGAACGCCACGTTCTGCTCGGGGTCCAGGACTTCCAGGAGCGCCGAGGAGGGATCGCCGCGAAAATCGGAGCTGAGCTTGTCCACCTCGTCCAGACAGAAGACGGGGTTGTTGGAGCCGGCTTTCTTCAGTGATTGAATGATCTTGCCCGGCATGGCGCCGATATAGGTCCGGCGGTGGCCGCGGATTTCCGCCTCATCACGGACGCCGCCCAGCGAGATGCGGACAAATTTCCGGTTCGTCGCGCGCGCCACGGATTTGGCAATCGATGTTTTCCCCACGCCGGGAGGACCGACGAGGCAGAGAATGGGGCCCTTGTTTTTTTTGACCAGGGACTGAACCGCCAGATATTCGATGATCCGTTCCTTGACTTTTTTCAGGCCGTAGTGATCCTCGTCGAGAATCGCCTCCGATTCCTTGAGCGTATATTTGTTTTCCGTGACCTCCGACCAGGGCATGTCCAGCAGCCAGTCAATGTAATTGCGGACCACCGTCGCCTCCGCGGACATGGGCGCCATCATCTGCAGCTTCTTGATTTCCTGGCGGACCTTTTTGGTCGCTTCCTCGGAGAGCTTCTTCTGTTTGAGGCGCTTTTCCAGCTCCGCGATCTCATTTTTAAAATCGTCCTTTTCGCCCATTTCCTTCTGGATGGCGCGCATCTGCTCGTTGAGGTAATAATCCTTCTGCGTCTTTTCCATCTGCTTTTTGACGCGCCGCTTGATTTTTTCCTCCACCTGCAGAATTTCGATTTCGGAGAGCATCAGCGAATAAATGGCCTCCAGCCGATCGCCGATGCTGAAGATTTCCATAATCCGCTGTTTGTCTTCCAGCTTGACGTTCAGATGCGTCACCACGACATCCGCCAGTTTGGAAGGATCTTCGATGCCGGCGATCGTTCCCATCATCTCCACGTGGACTTTCTTGCTGAGCTTCAGATAAAGCTCAAAGGACTCCTTGATGCTGCGCATCAGCGCCTGTTTCCGCACGTCCGTCGGATCATCATCCACATCGTCGATATCGGCGACCCGAACGAGAAAGAAATCGTCGTTTCTGACATATTCCAGGATGGCGCCGCGCGCCTTGCCTTCCACCAGCACCTTCACCGTCCCATCCGGCAGGCGCAAAAGCTGGATGATGATGCCGATCGTTCCAACCGAATAAATATCCTCTTCGGAGGGGTCGTCTTTCTTCGCGTTTTTCTGGGCCACCATGAAAATTCCCTTTTCATACTTCATGGCGGATTCCAGCGCGGCGATGGACTTTTCCCGTCCGACAAACAACGGAACAATCATGTGCGGGAACACCACCACGTCGCGAAGCGGCAACAGCGGAATAATGTTTGTTCTATTTTTAAGCGTATCGTCTTTTTCTTCGGTCATTTTTTCTTCCTGCGCCGTATGAAATTATGCGGATTCAGATTTCTGATCATAGATCAAAATCGGCTTTTCCTTGTTGAGCACCACTTCCTCGCTGATCACACATTCCTTGATGTCCCGCTGCGACGGAATATCATACATCACTTCCAGCATGGTGTTTTCCAGAATGGAGCGCAGGCCCCGCGCGCCGGATTTCCTCTCCATGGACAGTTTGGCCACGCAGCGCAAAGCGCCGTCCGTAAACTTGAGATTCACGTTTTCCAGTTCAAACAATTTCTTGTACTGCTTGATGATGGCGTCCTTGGGTTCCATCAAAATGCGAACCAGCGCCCCCTCTTCCAGATCATCCAGTGCGGCGATCACGGGCAGGCGTCCGATGAATTCGGGAATCAGGCCGAATTTGAGCAGGTCTTCGGACCGGACTTCCGCCAGAACGTCCCCGATTCTTTTTTCCTTCTTGCTTTTGATTTCCGCGCCAAACCCCATGGTGTTGGTGCCGATGCGTCTGGAAATGATCGTTTCCAGGTCGTTGAAGGCGCCGCCGCAGATAAACAGAATATTGGTCGTATCCACCTGAATGAATTCCTGCTGCGGATGCTTCCGGCCTCCCTTCGGGGGGATATTGGCCAGAGTTCCTTCCATGATTTTCAGCAGGGCCTGCTGAACACCTTCACCGGAGACGTCCCTTGTGATGGAAGGATTGCCTGATTTTTTCGCTATTTTGTCTATTTCATCAATATAAACAATACCTTTTGATGCGCGTGCCACATCGTAATCCGCGTTTTGCAGGAGGCTTAAAATGATGTTTTCAACATCCTCTCCCACATAGCCCGCTTCCGTGAGCGTGGTGGCGTCCGCAATCGTAAAGGGAACATTGAGAAATTTCGCCAGCGTTTTGGCAAGCAGGGTTTTCCCCGAACCCGTAGGCCCGATCAAAAGGACGTTGCTCTTCTGGATTTCAACGCCGTCGTTGGAACCGGCGCTGGAAAAAAGCCTTTTGTAATGGTTATATACCGCGACGGACAGGATTTTCTTGGTTTTTTCCTGGCCGATTACGTAGGAATCCAGAAACCGCTTGATTTCCTTCGGCTCCGGAAGAACATTTTTATGGCCCTTTTCCACCGTTTTTTCGTCTTCTTCAACGATGCACCGGCACAATTCAATGCACTCGTCGCAAATATATGCCGTCGGGCCGGCCACCAGCTTACGAACTTCGCTTTGCGTCTTTCCGCAAAATGAACAAAAAAGCATACCCTGCCCCCGATTGTCCTTGTTTCGTTTGATCACTGAAAATCTCCTTTTTACTTACCACCGGATGCCGCGGATTTCCGAACAACGATTTCATCAATTAAACCATAGTCTTTCGCTTGATAGCTGGTCATAAAGTAATCCCGCTCCGTGTCGTTCATCACCTTTTCCAGCGGCTGACCGGTCAATTCCGCCAGAATTTTGTTGAGGTCTTCCTTCAACCTGAGGATTTCTCTGGCCTGGATGTCAATATCCGTCGCCTGGCCCTGAAAACCTCCCAGCGGCTGATGAATCAGAATCCGTGAATGAGGAAGGGCAAACCGTTTCCCCTTCCCGCCCGCCGCCAGGAGAAGCGCCGCCATGCTGGCCGCCTGCCCCATGCACACCGTGGAAATGTGGGGTTTGATATACTGCATCGTGTCATAAATCGCCATTCCGGAGCTTACATGCCCTCCGGGAGAATTCAAGTAGAAAAAGATGTCCTTATCCGGATCTTCCGCCTCAAGATAAAGCATCTGCGCGACCACCACATTGGCCACATTGTCATCGATCGCCGTTCCCAGAAAGATGATCCGATCCTTCAAAAGCCGGGAATAGATATCAAACGCCCTTTCGCCCCGTCCATCCTGTTCCACCACCATGGGGATCAAATTCATGCAACAGCCTCCTCGCCCATTCCGATCTTTTCCACGACCTTAATATTGGCCCGCTGTTCGATAAAGTCAAATACCTTTTTCTGAAGAATCTCCGCTTTCAGGGATTCTTTTTTCTCCTCATCCTCATAGATGCTTTTGACGGAATCAATACCCACATGATGGATTTCCGACAACTCCTTGATATGATTATCCATATCTTCATCGGATACCGCGACGGCTTCTTTTTCGGCTATTTTTTTGAAAAGGAGAAAGGCCCTGACCGTTTTCTCCGCTTCGGTTTTGAACTGATCGTGCATTCGGAAACTCAGTTCCATTGCGCTCTTCTCGTCCATGCCGGCGGACCGCATTCTTTTTTGCGTATCGGCAATCATGTAGAAGATCTGCCTCTGCACCAGGGACGCCGGCGCTTCAAATGCATTGGCGGCGAGCAGGACCTCCGTAATCGAATCCTTCAGCTTCGCATCGCTCTGGCGCTTACATTGCTCTTCCATGGATTTCCGGACTTCACTTTTCAAATCGTCCAGCGTGTTGTACTTGTCGAAATTCTTGACGAATTCTTCATTCAGTTCAGGCAGCTTCTGTTCTTTGAGCTCCTTGAGCGTTATTGAAAAGACGACGTTTTTCCCCGCCATCTTCGATTCGGAATAATCGGCCGGAAATGTAACCGAAATGTCCTTCTTCTCGCCTTTCTTCATTCCCGCCACCTGCTCTTCAAAACCGGGGACGAATCTTTTTGAACCGAGTTCCAGAAGATAGTCATCCGCTTTCAGTTCGGGGAGCGCTTCGCCATCCAGCGTGCCCGCGAAATCAATCGTCACGAAATCTCCCATCGCCGCCGGCCGGTCTTCCGCGACATCCTGCAGGCTGGCAAACATGCGGCGGATTTCGTTAAGGCGCTTTTCCATATCGGCATCGGAAACCTTGATTTCGGTTCTTGTGAGTTCGATCCCCTGATATCCCTGCGGATCAATCTCCGGCTCCGTTTCAAAGGAGGCGCTGAAAGAAAAGTCCGTATCCTCCTTCAATCCGTTCTGCTCGATTTCCGGACGGGAAAGCGACACCATTTTTCGCTGATCCAGCTCCTGCCAGTAGTACCGGTTGACGATGTTGGTGATGGCTTCCCCTTCCGCATCGCTCTTGAAATAGGTTTCCAGCACCTTCCGGGGAATCTTGCCCGGACGGAAACCCTTGATTTTCGCCTTCTTGCCGATGGTCCGGTAAACGGCGTCCAATTCATCTTTTACAAAGGCCCAGGGGATCTCGAAAGACATTTTTTTCTTTACCTGGCTTAGGTCCTCTACTTTAACGGAAAGCTCGCTCACGCCTTGATTCTCCTTCTTTTGTATGGAATTCTCCTTCATTTTCATTCTGGTGCGAGAGAGGAGACTTGAACTCCTAAGGTTTTACCCGCTGGATCCTAAGTCCAGTGCGTCTGCCAATTCCGCCACTCTCGCCCGTGATGGCTTCGGGATTATATATTCATTGGTCAAAATGTCAACGCGGATTATTTTCGGCATTCTGCTGCAAAACCAGTCATGTTGCAATTCCTGCAGGCCGTATCCTGTAGAGTAAAATTCCCTGTATTGCAAGAGAAAGATGAACTGGGAAAAATGGTCGGGGCGAGTGGATTTGAACCACCGGCCCTCTGAACCCCATTCAGATACGCTACCAGACTGCGCCACGCCCCGACAAGATGTGCTAAAAGTGTTGAGGGAATTACCACCTTCGGTAAAACCTGTCAAGAGCAAACACCAAATTCGAAAGGACAGCTCAGGATGGCTTGTTGCCCAAACACCTTTTCGCTTGCCTGAGAGCGTTTTGTATAAATCTAAGGCTTGCGAAAGGCTTTGACAAAACTCGCCTTCGGCTCAAACAGTTGTCAAAGGCTGATCTTCCGCTTCGCCAAGACCGGGAGCGCGCAGCATTTGCGGAGCGCAATAAAAAATTGAATGC